>NZ_DASTAT010000031.1 GCF_035712445.1 Oligoflexus sp.
GTTACTTTCTCAGACTTGCTGACAGAGTTTAGGCGGGAACTGCTGGAAAAAGTCGAATTTGCAATGGACGGACCACGACTGCATTTTGATAAATCAACAATAATATCGACAGCCGTGGCCTAGTTTTGTCCAAACTTGAGAGAGCTGAGGTCGCCCTCAGCTCGTCTTTTCCATCAGAGTCAGGCTGTTTTCAGCCGTTTTTTGCAACCTTCAGCACCTGACCGATCCTCAGATCGGTGCGGCGCAGCTTGTTCATCTTCTTCAAAGACTGCACGCTGACGCCAAAGCGTTTGGCGATCTCGTGCAGATTATCCCCGCGGCGCACGCGGTAGGTACCCGAACCCCGGGTATCAGTGTCCGCCACAAGTCTTTTATCGTCGCGGTCGTTTTTGTTATCGTCTGCCTCCGCGATCTCGGTGCCGCGGATCTTCAGTTTCATGCCGGGACGAATGGTGCTGCTCGTGAGGCGGTTGAAAACTTTCAGCTGGCCGACGGTCATCCCGTATTTTTCAGCAATCATCGCGAGGTGCTCACCGCGTCTGACCCGATGGAACTTCTTGTTGGCCAGTGCAGCCTTGGGCGAACTGTCCGCCTTGTCCGCGCGATCGGCTTTTTCCACCTTCGCAATGCGGGTTGACGAAATATTCAAGCGCGCCGTGGCCAGACGTTCCTGATTGTCATTGACGTTGCTGACAAAGGTCTTGGGCACCCAGATCTTATAGTTCTGCGTACCGGGAGGCGTCATGCCCTTCACAAGATGCGGGTTCGCGACCTGCAGGGTGACCAGGGGCACGCTCGCATATTCGGAAACGGTATGCAGCGAGATGGGCGAGGGCACATTCACAGCGACCAGATCTTCGTTGGCATCCTGGGTTGGACGACGGAAGCCGTATTTTTCGGGATTGGTGCCGATCAGGAACGCAGCCATGAATTTAGGAATGTAGTCCATCGTCTCGGCCGGCAATTGCTTGTCTTTCACGAGCTGCCAGAAATCACGAGACTTGCCGCGCATGATCGCATTCATAATGCGCATCTCACCCGCGTTGTAGGCGGACAGAGCCAGATACCAGGAGTCGAACACGTTGTTCAGATCGGAAAGGTACATCGCCGCCGCGATGGTCGCGCGACGCGGGTCGCGACGTTCGTCGACGTAATTATCCACGCGCAGTCCATAGCGACGACCGGTGCCGGGAATAAATTGCCAAAAGCCGACAGCGGCCATGGGGGACTTCGCGTGCAGCACGAAACCGCTTTCGATCATGGCCAGGTAATAAAGCTCGGTGGGAATCCCGCGATCACGCAGCATGGCCACGATCATTTTTTTGTATGGCTGCCCGCGGTCCATGAAACGCTGAAAGGCTTCCGGATTTTTATTGACGAAGTAGTCGATCCATTTTTCGACCTTGTCGTTCAACTCGATGGGAATGCCGTTTTTCAGGGCCTGGTTGATTTCATCTTCCTCGGACCCGATCTCTGGAACAGTCTCGGCCGATTTGGTGGTTGATTCATCATCTATGGCTTCGTCGATTTCGGTGGGTTCAACTTCGGGTTGAACGGAACCGTCGTCTTCGGATTCAACTTCAGCAATGTCCGTGCTCTCTTCTTTATGCGAGGTCGTCGAGCAGCCATAGGGAAGCGCGACGCATAAAGAAAGGAACAAAGGGTTGAGATTTTTTAGCTTCATGATGTCCCCTTGTTTCGAGAAAGGCTCGACAAGTCGCTAGAGACTTTGGATGAGCACAAGTCTGAATGGTAGAAAACCCCGTCCGGCTCAGCGATGCGGCGAGTCAGGGTAAAAGATGACTCTATAATAACACAGCTTCCGCCGTTTTGCAGGGAGAGGTTACCTAGTCAATCTTGGTAAAACAAGAAGTTATTTGAATTGGCTTATTGGACTGGGGTGTTTTAAGGGCGCCCGGATAGGCGCCCAGAGAGAGGTCTTAACGGTAAAAGAAGGTCACGGCTGTGCCGCCGGCGATCACGCGGCCCGACACCTTGCGCTCCTGGGTGGCCCGGCCTTGCTCTGCTGCGAGGTTCCAATCGCCCGAAGGCAGGAAATACTCGCGATCCGCGCCGGAGTTCAGGAGGACGAGAAGCTCGGAGCGATTTTTGCCATTGGGGCTGACCTTCAGTTCAAAAAGGCCGCTGCCCAAGGCTTTCACCGACATCGACTGATCTATTTCTTCTTTGGTGGGAAGACGGAGACCCGCGAAGCGGCGGCGGATATTCACCATCTGTTTATAAAAATCAAAGAGATCCTTGAATTCTGCCTTTTTTTCCCAGTGGACGCGGTTGATCGCATCGCCGGCCTGGTAAGAGTCCGGGACGCCGCCCTTGGTACGCGCAAATTCTTCACCACTGTGAATAAAAGGAATGCCCTGCGAAACGAGGACGATGCCATTGGTAAACGCTGCTATGCGTTTTTTGTAGTCATTGCTCACCTGGAAAGTCTGAATGCCGGCCCAGGCGTTGATTTTATCCCAGAGGTTAAGGTTATCATGCGAGGTCGCGTAGTTGATGGTCTGAACAGGATCGTCGCCAAATGCAGACTGATAGATATCATCATTACCCAGACTGCCGCGCAAACCATTGATGATAGCCGTAGCATTGTATGTGTCGTTGAAGGCGTAACCGCCGCCATAGCCGCTATCGTTGTTCCCCTTGATGGCTTCACGATAGGTGAAGTTGAAACCGCCGAACTGCGCTTTCTCACCTTTGGCGTTGACCATTTTCTGAGCATTGGACAGACGATAGTGATTCGGATCCGGATCGGGAAGCGCGGTATAGGGTTCACCGTAACCGAGGATCTGCTTCTCGGGGAAACGTTGATAGAGATAGGTCATCCAATCGGTGATTTCCGCGTAATCGAATACGCCGGCAACGTCGAAGCGGAAGCCATCGATGTTATAGGTTTTCACCCAGTATTCGAGCGAATCCTGTATGTATTTTTTCACCATGGGATCTTTGGGGTCGATGGTGTTGCCGGTCCCGGTCAGCTGATAGCCGAAGCCTTCGTTGTCGAAGAGGAAGTATTTCCCGGTGATGTCGCCGAAATATTTCTCGCCTTCATCGGCTTCACGGAAGGGGCGCATCCAGGTGTGGTTGTAGACCACGTCCAGGACCACGCGGATGCCGGCTTTATGGAGTTCGTTGACCATGGTCTGGAATTCGCGCACGCGATTCTCATAATCCATCGGCGTCGTGGAGTAGCGTTCCTCGGGAACGTTGAAGTTCTCGGGATCGTAACCCCAGTTGTAGCAGTTCGGGCCATTTTTCGGATCTTTCAGGCCGCAGGTCGCGAAATCGTAGACGGGCATGATCTGAACATGCGTGACGCCGAGTTCCTTCAGATGCTCGATCCCGGTTTTGATATTGGGATTGGCTCCGTTCTGACCCTTGTAAAGATAGCTGGCGGCTTCGACGAGGCCCATGAACTTGCCGCGATTTTCCGGACTGACGCCCGAGCTGGCATCATTGGTGAAATCGCGGATGCTCAATTCATAAACAATCGAGTCCTCGCGATTGACGAGCGGCGGCGTGGGAGCCCAGCCATCCTTCGGCGCGATGCGCGCAGGATCCATGACGATACTATAATCGGTGCCTGGCTGGACCATCACGGAGTAAGGATCACGAACCGCGACATCATCCAGCAGGTACTGATAGCGCTTCAGATAGTGATTGCCGGGGACGGTGACGGCCCAGACGCCTGGCATTTTCACCTGATCACCGATGTAGCCCATGGGAATGGTCTGCCCATCGAGCCAGAGTTCGACGCTGTTCCGATCCGGCGACCAGATGGCGAACGTGGTCGCGGCCTCGTTATAGCTCGCGCCGAGACCTGGGAAATTCGTGGCTGTATCGAAGCTCGGACGATAAAAGCGGAAGCACTCATCGGTCGCAGCCGCGGAACGCTTGTCCTGAGCATACGCGCAGACGAAGGCCTCGCCTTTGGCATCGAATTGCTTTTCCAGGATCAGGGCATTCTTGGGAAACTCCGTGCCGTTTTCCAGAGAAGGTTTGGAACCGTCTATGGTGAATCGCGTGGTGACGCTCGGGCTGCCCATGGTCATCAGATCGACGAAACCACTCGGACCCCAGATCGGGCCGCCGCGGCCTTCGGCGATGACGCGCAGGCGTTTGGGAAAGGCGGGGCAGTTCAGTGGACCATCCCAGCGACCATCTATGACGTTGCCGCGCAGATAGCGATTGTAGGAGAGGAAGCAGCCATCATAGTGGGCGAAATCACGGGTTTTCTCGCCGTTGTCGGGATTGCTGAAGACCACGCGAATCGGTTGCTTCACAAGATTTTTGCCGGCATAGATGGGATCATCCCAGCGCGGCAGAGCGATGAAAAACCAGCCCGGCATGCCGGCGACCGGCTGCATCGCAGGACCGGGAAACGCACCCTGACTGGGAGTGGTGATCGCATTGTGGGGCTTGCCGCTGTCGTCGATGCCGCTGATATTGGCTTTGCCATCCAGATACCAGTACCAGGCGTTGACCTTGCTCCAGTTTTTCGGAGCCTGGAAATACACGTAGACGGGTTCTTTCTGAACTTCGATTTCAAGGGACGCTTTCAGAGCGGGATTATCGACCGCGCTCACCGAAACCAAGGCCTTGCCCGCTTTCAGGCCCGTGACGAAGCCGCTGTCGGTTAGCTCAATGAGGTCACTCGTCGTGGACCAGCGCACGCGGCCATCGTAGGCCATCTTTTTTCCATCAGCTAAAAGTGCGATGGCGCGTAGGCGTTGCTGCTTATCGACAGCGACAGGAAATTCTTCGATCGAGTCGATGCTCAGACTTTGAATGGACAGTTCCGATTGTGCCGCGATCACCGGGACCGCGGCTGCCGGGCGCGCGAACGTGCCCAGTAAAGCCAGGGCCAGAGTGAGGTTCCTGAGTTTCATGATAGTCCCCCTTGAAGTGGCTGACAAAGCGTTCCTCACAGACGGATGACGTCTGTAAGGTCAATTTTTCAGGCTAGCGCGCATTATTCTTCGCGGGCCCAGCGGGCGCAACAAAAAATACTTATTCCAACCCACAGGTGGGTTCCTATTTATGAAACAACTGTACCCGGTGAAAAAGGCAGTAGATCAGGCTTTTATGACCTTGATAGGGAAACTGCTGATGTCAGTGTTCACTGTTCTCGATCTATCTCAGAGCGGCTGGGGTGGCTTCTGCATGTGACGAGGATTCTTTACATTTTTTACGGGATCACGCAGGGCTTCCGACATTTTCGTGGTTTGAATGCGAAGTGAAGAGCGCCGCTCTGTGAGCGGCGTTCCCCGTTTGACTTTGTTCGAGTCTTAAAAAATATCAGTGGCTGCAGAATTTTTCTTAGCGCTGAAAGGCGCTGATGTATTGGCCTGTCGGTTGACAGCCGTAACTCCAATCCCCGTCGCTGTTGGCACCGACGAGAATGTTGCCTTTTTCCAGAGTCAGAAGGTTTTCCAGAAAGCGCGCACCGCCCGAACGGAACTGATCCATGACGCCCGCAAGAATCTTGGTATACGTCTCCCGCTCATAGACAGCCTGCTCCGCCGAGGTCACGAACAGCACGGGATCACTCATTTTCAAGTAGTTCCAGCTCGCCGACCCATGCATGTGATGATTGGTGCGATAAACGTGAACGCGCACGCGATCCGGAAAATCATTCAGGATGCGATCCTGCTCCTGCGCGTAGATGTCGCCGCCCAAGGCATAGGTGAAGCCATTGTATTCCAGTCGAAACGAAAGCGAGCGATGATTTTCATCATCCGACCATTCATTCGTATAGAGTGAATTGAGGATGAACATCCGTGTTCCGCCCCAGTTGAATTCATCTCCGCGGCGGAAGGTCCGGTTATCCCAAAAATTTTTCACGGGGATGCGCGGGCTGGATTCATCGTAACGATAGCCGACGTAAACCTTGCCATCTTTCTCGATTTTTCCTGCGTAATGATCGCCATGATAATGCGTGACGATGAAGTAATCGAGTTCCTTGATGCCATGCTGTTGCAGAAAAGGAACAAGGTAATCCTTTACCGCGAAATCCTGGCCGCTATCAATCAAGGCAATTTCCCCACTCGGCAGGCGAATCAGGGTGGCATCGCCGTGACTGACCCAAAGGGAAAGGATCCTTAATCCATAGCGTGAGAAATCCTCTTGAGGTCCTGCGGAGCGAAAGCTGCATTTGGGTGACAGAGGTCGGTTTTCGGTCACGCCTGCCGTCACAGGCAAAGACGTGCCCAGACCGGCTGCAATGAGCCAGTGCGCAATCGTTTTCAACATCGCGTGTTCTCCCTATGTTCTTTACTTAGTTCTTTGACAGCTCAAGGAAGAAAACACAAGCGAAGCTTTTATAAATGTTTTGCGAATTGATTTTATAATTTTTGACCGAGGAAAATGGCTCGCCATTCACTATCCGCAAGCAGCATTTTCCTTTCCTTGAGATCAAACATGCCGCCTTTGATTTGCACATGCGAGCACAGCTGACCAGCTGCGTTCTCCATGGTTTGCTCCACGCGCCACAGCTTTCTATGCACATCGCGAAAGCGGGTTTTTATGAGCAGACCTTCACCAGCCCTCACCTCGCGGCGATACTGAATATGCGCTTCGATCACCACAAGGCCGATGCCGCGGGCCTGCATGGATTCGATCGTCATATTCTGCGCATGGCAGATGTCCCATCGCGCCTCTTCAAAAATAGTTAAATAAGATGCGTGATTCAAATGTCCCATCGCATCCACCAGATCGTCCCTGACCTTCGTTTCATACAGATATTCCTGGGATTCCATGCGGCATACTCCTGACACGGGCGCTCGGAAAAGGCCTGAGTCTAACGATTCGCGTTCCGGGAGGCGAGGCGAAAGTGTCGATGGACCGCGCTTTCGCTGCGCACATCGACAAGGCCCGGTAAAACAAGGCGTTTCGGCCTTCGAAAGCCGGTGCCACTCGGGAAGGGAATTTCATGGCAGGATGCGTGACAAGCCTCCATGGGGGAGGCCCTTGAAGGAGTCTCGTATGCGCACATTTATAGCCCTCATGATGGGTCTTTACCTGGGCCCGATGGCCACAGGGCATGCAGCTCCCATCGTGGTGCCGCAGCCCAAGGTTTTTTCATCCCATAAAGATGTTTATAACAGCGGTTCCAGCGAGCACGTTCTGATGATCCTGCACCTGCCGAAGGATTCCGGTGCGGCATTCGTCGAAGTCTACAATCGCAGCAAACAGGAAATCAGCCTTTTTCAATTCACCCTGACCGCCCTGGGGCACGAAGGGGAGCTCGTATTTGATGATTTGCCTGCGGGCTGGTCGGCCGTCAAGGAAGTGCAGCTCACAAGTCTGCGCGAGCTGGCCATCCGTGATGTCAAAGCTTACAACGCCAATGCCGATGAAATCACGCCGCGACTTGTCATCCATCAGGTCACGACTCTTGGTAAAATGCCGAAAATCGGGAAACGAAAAATTTAAAATTCTTTCCAGCCTGCCTTCCGCCCATGCTATCATGTTACAAAAATCCACGAGGCATTTCATGGGCGCATTCCAGGCTTTGGCTGAAAAGTTGAGCTGTCCCGTTTGTTCAGGCAAAGTGCAGGGCGGCAAGGATGCTTTGCGCTGTGAAGGCTGCCAGGCGGTTTTTCCGGTCTGGGGCGACTTTCCCTGGGTCTTCGCCAACGCGAGTGAATGGAAGGCTGACTGGACGCAACGCTTCCGCTTCTATCTGCAGCAGCTGCACGACGATGTTCAAAATCTGAAAATGGAATTGAAACTGCTCGATCTTCTGCCGAAGACGCGCGAACGCCTGCAGCATCTGGTGCAGGCCAAGACCGAGCAGCATCGCGAGTTGGAAAAGCTCTTCGAGCCCCTGCTCCTGGGCCAAGGCCCGAGCTATGAGCAGCAGCTGGCGGCCCAGACTCCCTTGCCGGAAACCCAGCAGCTGATGGGTTACTACGGTAACGTCCTGAGGGACTGGGGCTGGGGTGAAGAGGAAAATCAAATCTGCGAAGATATCCTCGCGGCGATCTTAGGGCCGCATCCCCTCGGCACCATGCTGGTCCTGGGTACCGGCCCGAGCCGCCTTGCCTATGATATCCATCGGCGCCTCGGCGGCAAGGACACCATCGCGGTCGATATCAATCCCTTTTATCTGCTGGTCGCCGAGCGCATGCTCGCCGGTCGGAATTTGAATCTTTATGAATTCCCGATCGCGCCGACCGACGCCAAGGCCTGCGCCAGCCGCGTGAAATGCCGGGCGCCGGAGACGTTGAAGCAGGGTTTTTCCTTCCTGATGGCGGATGCGATGAATCCCTGCTTTCAGGATGCCAGCGTCGACACGCTCCTGACGCCTTGGCTCATAGATATCGTGCCCCAGGATTTCCGCAGCTTTGCCAAGAAACTCAATCGCATCATGAAGCCGGGCGCACGCTGGCTCAATTTCGGTTCGACGGTGTTTCATCACCGGCTGCAGCATCTTTGCTACAGCCGCGAGGAAATACCGGATATCCTCGCCGAGAGCGGCTTTGAGGTTCTGCAGATGCGCGAGAACGTGATCCCTTATCTGCGTTCGCCAGCGAGCTGTCAGCAGCGCAGTGAAAAAGTTTTCACCTTCATGGCGCGCAAGGTTCAGGAGGTCGCTCCGGGCCCCGCGTACACGCCGCTGCCCAACTGGTTGAGCGACACCGGGATGCCGGTTCCCATTCAGGCCGATATGCAGCAGCAGATGATCGTGAATTTAACTCTGACCCAGGTGCTGGCCCAGGTCGATGGGCAGAAGAGCCTTCAGCAGATCGCCGAGGTCATGGCGCCGACCTTCGAACTTCCCGCCAGCGACGTCCTGCCCATGCTGAAGCGCATGTTCGGACGCTTTGTCGAAGGTCGCGGCCGCAGCGTGAACTTCTAAATCAGCGGGGCATGCCGGGGAAGCGCTGGCCATAATAAGCCATAATTTCCTCAAGCTGCTCCTGATCCACTTCGTCAAAGGCGTCGGGATCATTCGAATCCACGTCAAAAACCGCCAGAAGCTCACCTTTCGGATTGAACACAGGCACCACAATTTCACTCTTGGTCGTGCTGGAACAGGCGATGTGCCCGGAAAAGGCCTCGACGTCGGGAACCAGCTGGGTCTTCCCCGTGCGAGCCGCAGCCCCGCAAACGCCACGGGCGAAAGGAATATCAATACAGCCGTGGGTGCCCTGATAGGGGCCAATTTTCAGGTGCTGATCGCGCACCACGCGATAAAATCCGGTCCAGTGATAGTAGCCGAAACTCTGGTGCAGTTCGCAAACCACAGTGGCCATGCCTGCCACCCAATCGGTTTCATTCTCAAGCAAGGCTTTGATGCTCGCGAACACGGAGCTATAATGGGCTCGTTTGCTGGCGGTCTCGGCATTCAGGGGGAGGGCGTCAAGCATGATGGTCTCCTCATAAGATCGAGGCCTGTTATAGAAGAAAGGCTCTGATTATGCAAATTCCCGTGGATCGCCTGGATCCTGAGACCCTGACCCGTGTGATCGAAGAGTTTGTCAGTCGGGAAGGCACGGACTACGGCCAGTCTAACCCGGACTTATTAGTGAAAGTGGAAGGCATACGGCGCAAGCTGAAAAGCGGGGAAGCCGTCCTATGTTACGATGAACTCAGCGAAAGTTGCCATATTTTGTCGCGCGAGGCCTTCCGCTCCCTACAAAAAGGCGGCGCACAACCTGCACAGGACCGGCCTAATGAAATCAGCCGGGATTTTTAAATACGCTTAACCCAATGATTTGCATGGGATATTAAGGTTTTTCCCGGACCCCATGGGTGTTATCTCAAGTTTCCGGCTGGTGCTCCGAATACGGGAGTAGATTGGAGGACAGCTGGCGCTTGTGCAGCACGTAAAGGGCAGGTCCATGAAAACCGTTCTGTTTTTTGACAACGCAAAACAGAATTCCCGCGATATCCGCAGGATGCTCGCGGTTGCGTCGTGTGACTGCCTGATTCCAGCCTCCCCGGAAGAATTCATCAAGGAGCTGCGCGAGGGGACTTACGACCTGCTCGTCTATGCTCTGGAATATCACGACATCGTCCGCCAGGAGATGGCGGGCAAGTTGATCGAAACGCCTGTGATTCTCCTGACCAACTCCAAGTTCGAAGAACTGTCTCCACTGCTCCCGGAAATTCCCGCAACCAATATCATTGCGAAAAATAGTGACGGAAGCCTGAAGCTGCGGGACATCGTCAGTACCGTGCGGAAGATCCTGCACGGGGAAGACATCTTCGGCGTGAAGCATTATCTGAGCTTTGGAACCCAGTCGGAAGTCTTCCACATCCGCGATTCGGCGGAACGTGGCGAATATATCGAAGCCATCGTGGAATTCTGCAAGCGCTTTCATCTGCGCAACACCGTGGTGCAGGCCGTCGAGCTTTTCTGTGAAGAGCTTTTGATGAATGCCATCTATGATGCGCCGCGCGATGCCGATGGCCAGTCGCTTTACAATCATCTGTCACGGAAGAATCGGGTCATCCTGAAACCCAAGCAGGCGGCTCGCATGGAGTTTGCCTGCGACGGTGAGAAGCTGGCCGTTTCCATTTCCGATCCCTTCGGTGCCATCACCTGGGATACGCTGCAGAAATTTTTGGTGCATTGCTTCGGTGGGGACCGGGAGAAGGTGCAGAACCTGACCAACGATTCCGGTGGCGCCGGCCTTGGACTTTATTTCTGCTTCGCGTCCGTGAATGCTTTCATCGTGAACGTCGATCCCGAAAAACGTTCCGAGTTTATCGGGATCTTCGATGTATCGGCGAGTCCCAAAGATCGTCATACCCGCTATTCAAGCCTGCATTTCTTTTCGACCGAGAAAAAATCCCTGGTCGCCCTTCGGGACAATCAAAAACGCATAGCCTGATCAAAGATTCGTTTTATTGGACGCCTGCGCCACGACCGGAGTCACGTATCCCAGGGGGATGAAGTCGGGCTTCACGGGATAATTGTAACTCTGATAGCCCTGCAGCTTCGGACGGCCTGCGGCATCCCAGGCGGACACCCAGACGGCGGCCAGCGCATCCGCACCGACGCTCAGACGCTCGACCAGAAAGTTCCGGTAGTCGCTCGCCACGGCTTTGGATGGTTTGCGTTCCGCTTTCTTCCGCAGGTTTTTATCGCTCTTTTTCACGAGAGAAGTTTTGCGATCGAGTTCATTCAAAGCATCCAGACGGGCGTGACTGGCCATGGTCAATTCCCAGGCCATGCGCAGAGGGTCCTTGTCCTTGCCAAAGATTTTTTGCGCCGGCTGCTCTTTCCGGGCTGCCATGAACATCGCCGCTTCCAGATCCAGGTTCTGCGCATCGACCTGCTCGGATTCAAAGTAACTGTGAAGCCCGCCCTGATCGTTGTGCCAGCCATCATAGTCGGCACTGGTGTGATGCGGGTTGGCCAGGTCACCGACGAAGTGGGCGAGGATTCCCGTATAAAGAAGAGCCTGGTCGATCAAGGCATTGCGATCCTCGGGTTTGGCTTTGGGATCGTTTTCCAATTTTTTGACCTCAGCAAGAGTCTTCGTCAGATCCTGACTCAGACGCTGCACGCGGAAAGGAGCATGACCGGCCTTGCTGATCTTATCGGCATCGGTTTCCCCCGGCGCGCAGCTCAACTCACCGGCCTTGCGGCTGCAGTTGGCGAGCAGAGCCTTTTTATAGCTTTCAAAATCAGCGGGAGCATCCTTGGCCTCCAGCTTTTTATTCTCGGGCAGAATATAATCGAGGTCCACGAAATGGCTCGGAGAATTGGCGGCATCGACCTCGGGACCAGCGGAGCGCCAGACGATATCGGGAACGTTCGCCAGATGACCCAGCATGTGCTCTTTTCTTTGCAGAAGGGCTCCAAAGGCGGCGACCTCAGGGTCCTTGTTTTCCGCTACAAGCCGAGTCGCGACGCGCGCGATCGCATTATGTCCCCGTTCACCCCAGGCCGATGCCTCGCTGGTGGAAAGAATCAGAACCCAGGCGGCGAGTATCGAAGTGCCAGCACGCATCATGAACCATTCCTTTCAATGAAGACTGACGAGCAGCTGCTCGGCCAGAGCATTTTCAACCACAGCGCGACCAATTTTCACGCCATCCAAGGCCGCTGAAACGATGCCGCCCGCAAAGCCTGCGCCTTCACCCGCCGGGAAAATGCCCGGATGGCTTTCCGACTGCAGACCTTTGTCGCGGTGCATGACGATCGGCGCCGAGGTTTTCGTTTCCACACCGGCGACGATCGCCTCGGGACTCAAAAAACCCTGCATGCGTTTATTGTATTCAGTCAAAGCTCCGCGCAGACTGTTCACGACAAAGTCCGGCAGGATCTTATCCAGACGGGCATTGGTCACACCGGGTTTGTAGCTCGATGAGAGCGTGCCTTTGCTGTCGCGTGCTTTCAAAAAGTCGGTGAGCCTTTGCGCAGGCGAGAAGTAGTTGCCGCCGCCAGCTGCGAAAGCCGCGCGTTCAATAGCCGCCTGAAAATGCATGCCGTCCAGCGGATGCCCGCGGTAGAAGTCCTCGCGCGTGACGTTCACCACGACCGCGGCGTTGGCAAAGCCGCTGTTCCGCGCATGGTAGCTCATGCCGTTGATAGCCAGGTGACCTTCCTGAGCGCCGGTGGGCATCAGGTGTCCGCCCGGGCACATGCAGAAGGTCCAGATGCCGCGACCTTCGGCCTGAGCGGCGAGCTTATATTCCGCGGCCGGAAGCACTGTGCAGCTGCCGAATTGAATTTTATCTATGACATCCTGCGGATGTTCAAAGCGGGCACCGATCGCGAACGGTTTGGGACCGATCGCAAGACCCTTGTCGAGGAGCATCTGATAGGTTTCACGCGCGCTGTGACCGATCGCCAGGACCAGGTGATCGGTATCAAGGCGCGTGCCGTCATGCAGCGTTACGCTGTAACGGGCATTGGTTCCACCGCTTTCGAAGTTGACGAAGCGTTTATTGAAGAGGAATTGCGTGCCGAGCGTTTCCAGATGCTGACGCGTGCGCTTGGCGATGATCATCAGATAATCCGTGCCGATGTGCGGATGCGCATCGTAGAGGATTTCATCCGGGGCTCCAAAACGCACCCACTGCTCAAAAAGATAGCGGATCAAAGGATGATTGCGACCACAGGTGAGCTTGCCGTCGGAAAAAGTTCCGGCACCGCCTTCCCCGTAGCAGTAGTTCGATTCGTTGTTGAAGTCGCTGTTTCTGAGAAGGCGGTGCACCGTGCGCATCCGATTCTCGACCGCTTCCCCGCGTTCGATCACGATACAGGGCTGGCCCATCTCGCTCAGGACCTGGGCCGCAAAAGTTCCGGCCGGGCCGCTGCCGATGATCACGGGCGGATGGCGGAAGCGTTTGCCTTGGAGGCTGATGCCTTCCATGGGGTGATAATGCGGGCGCTCGACGTAGGTTTCGACCTTTTCGCCCACATTGCGCAGAACCGCAGCGGTATCCACGCAATCGAAATTCACCTGGTAGTGATAGACGATGCGCGATTTTTTGCGGGCATCGAGGGATTTTTTTAAAATGCGGAGCGAGGTGATCTCCTGCTCGGGAATGCCGAGTTCCTGGGCCAGGAGAGGTCGCAGCTGCGCATCAGGATCACCCGATGCCACGGGAATACTCAGCTGTTTTAGGACAAGACTCATAACCACGTTCTCCTGCAAAGGCAGCACTTTGAGGGAAGGACTATAGGTCCCGGGTGCCCCATGTCAAATGAATTATGAACCAGGCAAGTCGTGAATGACGCAGTGCCTGGGCCCTCAGGCGGCACCAGGTGGCTTTCATGCTTGATTATGTTCATTAATTTCATTGGTTTAAGAATTTGTCTTAGTAACTAAGATAATGAGCCGATAAGCTAGAGGAAGGGAGGTGGCGCTTGAGTCAGGATGATGTCGTGAAAATTCGAAAGCTCTATCAGACTTTCTCTTTCGTTTCGATTCGCATGCACGAAGCGATCGGGCGCAAGGCTGGACTGTCGGGGACGGACCACAAGTATCTCGGCTTTTTAATCCAGAAGGGTCAGATGACGGCCGGGGAGTTGGCCGTCCTCTGCGGCTTAACAACCGGCGCCATTACGGGAATGATTGACCGCTTCGAAAAAAAAGGCCTCGTCCAAAGGCAGCCGTCGCCTGACGATCGCCGCAAAGTCATCATTGTTCCCGATAAAGCCAGGATCATGGAACTCCTGTCTCCGCTCTATCAAAACCACCAGGCGCAGATCGAGGGCGTGATCAGCCGGTATACAGAGGCCGAGCTTAAGCTGATCGAACGATTCCTTGGCGACCTGATTTCCGTCATCCATGACACCACTGCCGAACATAAGAACTAAAGTTTCACAGGAGTTCCCATGACCGCAAAAATCAAAGAATTCGTGCAATGCTTCTTTCACGGCACCAAAGCGGCGCTCAAAGTCGGCGATCATATCTCTCCTGGCAATGACTCCAACTATGAGGACGGACGAAGATCAAAATACGTTTACCTCACCTCGAATCTCACCGTTGCAGCTTGGGGTGCCGAACTTGCTGCCGGGGACAATCCCTGCTCCATCTATGTCGTCGAACCTACCGGAGAGCTGCAGGATGACCCGAACGTCACGAACAAAAGGTTTCCCGGCAATCCGACCAATTCCTTTCGGACCGCCAGTCCCCTTATGGTGGTCGGTGTGGTGACCGCCTGGCAAGGGCATTCCCAGGAAGAAATCGCAGCGCGCAAAGAAGCCCTTAAAACGCTGATGCAGAGCGGCGCGCAGATCATCGAAGACTAAGTCTTGCCCCTCTGGCAGGCGCCTAAGTAACGTGGCCCATCCCTGGCGGGATGAAGCCGTGCTGCGAGCGCCTGGTCGCAACTGCCTTAAGAAACACTACATTTATCCATAAACATTGAAATTTTTCTGATGCTTGCTATAACTGGACACTTTTTCCAGACGGAGGATCAGATTTGGCAACGATAACGAAGAAGGGGGCCGCGAGTGCACCGGCCGGCCAGTTCAATGATGTGGGGGGCAGTTTTCTCGGCCATCCCAAGGGCCTTTTCGTACTGTTCCTGACTGAGATGTGGGAGCGCATGAGTTACTACGGCATGCGTGCCCTGCTCGTGCTTTACATGGTGGATCACCTCTTTCTACGCCCCGATGTGAATACGCAGGTGGTGGGCTTCGCGACGATCAAGGGGATCCTGGAGTCGATCTTCGGAACACTTGAGATTCAACCTCTGGCTTCGCAGATCTACGGCCTGTACACAGGTCTGGTGTATGCCACGCCGCTGATTGGTGGCTGGGTGGCGGACCGTTGGCTCGGGCAGTATCGGACGGTGATCGTCGGTGGTATCCTCATGACCATCGGTCACTTCCTGATGGCCTTTGAAAACCTCTTCTTCCCCGCGCTCTTTTTCCTGATCATCGGTAACGGCGCCTTCAAGCCGAACATCTCGACTCAGGTCGGTGACCTCTACGGCAAGGATGACCCACGCCGTGACGGTGCGTTTACACTTTTTTATATGGGCATCAACCTCGGCGCCTTCCTCTCGCCGCTCGTGTGCGGAACGCTGGGACAGAAGCTCGGCTGGCACTGGGGCTTCGGCTCCGCGGGCGTGGGCATGATCATCGGCCTGATGGTCTATATCTTCGGTCAGCGTTTGATCCACGTGCATCCTGATCACGCCGGAGCCAAGCTGCAGAACAAGACCGAAGCGCAGAAAAATGCCAAGAAAGAACCCTTCACGCCTGCCGAATGGAAAGCCATCTGGGCTCTTATCATCCTCTGCGGACTGAACGTGGTCTTCTGGGCTGTTTATGAACAGCAGGGCAACACCATGCAGCTCTGGGCTGATAACCAAACCAACTGGAACCTTATGGGCTTCGAAGTGCCCTCGACCTGGTACCAGTCCTTCAACCCGCTCGCGATTCTGATCTTTGCACCGCTGCTCGGCATCTTCTGGAAAAAGCAGGCGGCCAAGGACAAGGAACCTTCCTCGGTCACGAAAATGGCCATCGGCTGTCTTCTGCTCGCCGCTGCGTTCTGCATCATGATCTTTGCCGCTTCGGTGGTGGGTGATGCGCGGGGCTCGGTGCTGTGGCTGGTCATGACCACGATGGTCCTGACGCTCGGTGAACTCTACCTTTCGCCTGTGGGCCTTTCGCTCGTGACCAAGGTGGCCCCGGCTCGCATCGTTTCGATGATGATGGGCATGTGGTTCCTGTCGAGCTTCCTCGGCAACTATCTGAGCGGTTACCTCGGCACCTTCTACAGCACCATGTCGAAGGGCAGCTTCTTTACGATGATGGCTGTGCTCGCGGCGATCGCGGCCGTGGCCATGGCAGCCTTCAATAAGCCTCTGCGTTCGGCGCTGGGGCACCACTGATCGGGTGCGGTGATGGTGTGACAAAGGTGCGGTGAAGTCGGGAATCTCTTCTCTCGACTTTCGCCGCCCTGACAGCCAGAATAGATGGACAGTTTTTCAAGGAGACCCGCCCATGTCGTTTCCCTGGCGCCATCTGTTTCTGGCTTTATTTTTGACCTCCTGTACGCACGTGGAAAGCGGACAGCCGCAGGTGATGCCGTCCCAGACGGGGCAGGCGGCGCCGGAAGCGGATGATGTGGAAAGCCTCGTGCGCCCCAAGCTGTCTGACTTCAATGCCTGCTACAAGGACGAGCAGCAGCAGAATCCCAAGGCCTTTGGCAAAGTGCTTATGTCCTTCACCATTCAAAAGGATGGTCGGACCAGCGATGTGCGTCTGCTCGCGAGCACGCTCAAAAGTCCGAATATGGAAGGCTGCCTTGTCGGCAGGATTGAAGCCTGGCAATTTCCTCCGCCGCGCGATGGTCAGGAGATCAAGGTTCGCTATCCTTTTTCATTCCAGCCCTAAGCCTTGACCATGACCGCCTATTCTTCTTGAGCAGGCCAGCTTATCCTTTGCATTATAGGCACTTATGGATGGAGCTGGCGGCGAATTCATCATGAATTAGCTCAATCCCTTCCCCTCGTTACACGACTCTTTTGAGAAGCGGGCGCAAATTCCGAAAATATTAAGGCAAGCCCGCTGACATCCTAAGAGGAGTGTGACTTTGGACTTGATGCAATTGACCCAAAACATTCTGCAGATCGTGGCCCCAGCAACCATAGGCATGATCGCTTTTGAGGCCGCCTATAGTTATGCGAAGCGCGATGGCGTTTATGAAATCAAAGACACGATCGCCAGCGTGATCACATCGCTTGGCTATCAGTGGATCCGAAAAATTTTGCTCGGTGCCGTGTTCGTCAGCGGTTTGGTGTGGGCGCAGAGCCTGAGTCCATTTGAATGGTCGATGACGAGTCCCTGGACCTGGCTTATGTGTTTCCTGCTCGTGGATTTCTTCTACTACTGGGATCATCGTCTGGGACATGAGCTGAATATTCTGTGGGCCTTTCACAATATTCATCATTCGTCCGAGAAATTCAATCTGGCCGTCGCCTCGCGCCTGTCGTGGGTCGAGGAAGCCTATCGCTGGATCTTCCTCGCGCTGCTGGCGCTGCTGGGTATTCCCGTGCCGATGATCGTTCTGATGAAGCTCTTGCACCGTGTTTATCAGGTGCCCGTGCATAGCATGTATATTGGGAAACTGGGCATACTGGAATATGTTCTGGCCACACCATCCCAGCATCGCGTGCATCATGGCCGCAACGAACAGTATCTGGATAAAAACTACGGCGGGGCGCTGTGCATCTGGGACCGTTTGTTTGGAACATTTGAACCGGAAGTTGAGACCGTGGAATTTGGCCTTGTGAAGCAGATCAATACGACCCATATCATCAAGATTCAAACGATTGGCCCCGAGCGTCTGTGGGCCGAGCTGCAGCAGCCTGGGACCTTCATGGAAAAAGTTTTGTATCTCTTTAAGAAACCGGGCTCGCCCATGCAGAGCGCGAAGCCCGATCAGGCCGCGAGCGTCAGTGTTCTGATGCCGCTGCGTGAAGTCTGCGAAGAACCCATGCCGCTGAATGAGTCAGCTTAAGGACGAGGATGGATGGGAGCGGGCCACCGCTCCCTTTCTTTTTAAAAAGGCTTGTCTTCGGCATCATAGTACCGCAGATCCAAAAGCCCGGCTTCGCTCGGATCCTCTTCCACAGCTTTTCGCTCCAGCCATTCTGTGAAGGACCAGACCTTCGGATCATGACGCCGCAGAACAAAGGGCCTTGATTTGAAGCGCAGAAGATCATCTTCCGAATCCAGGGCAGCGATCTCGCGCAGGAATGCGGCGGCATCTGAAAAGGCCAGATCCACATAAAGATACGGCGTCACACCCATGAAGCCGCGCACTGCGTGCAGACGATCTTTTTCCGGGCGGCGTGAGGCTTTTTCCAAACCGGGCTCGGAGCGTTTGGTGTAGGCATAACCGCGGTTGACGGTGAGTGAGTAAAGGTGCTTCTGACCCAGGCGTACGTGAATGATATTGGGGAGGTAACGGGCAAAGCGCGAACTGTTGAGGCCGTTCTCGCCGGTGAGGGTACGCAGGCCTTGCTCCCACTGCTCAAGATTGGAAATATCGTCCGGGATACCGCGAGCCAGCTGCGTGAGCGGCCAGTTGTTCAGTTCATCCTTGGTCCCGACGACCTCGGGCCCCATGCGCTGCATCATCGTCTGGGCGAGGCTGTATTCGGATTCGCCACGATTGTCCCGCGTGTTGCGACCTTTGGCGTAATCCTGAAGCCCCACGAAAATACGGAAAGCCGGTTCGGTCATGCGATTGCGCAGGGACTGGCGATAGTCTTCATCCGAGAAAAGAGCCGCAAAGAAGTCTTCGGACTCGGTGCGCGTATACATGACCCAATTCCAGGTATCCAGTTTGTGGAGGCTGCTCGCCCAGTAGCGGAAGCGTGCCGCCTCGTTATAATAAATTCTTTCATGCGCCGCATAGCTGATCAGCTGAACGCTGCGGGGAAAGCCGGGCAGGCTTTTCTGGGTTCCGGTCAGAACCTCGGCTGTGAACTGATGGCGATAGATCGCGAGCCATGCGTTGGGATTCTTTTCCGCGGCTTCTCCCTTCGGATTCCAGTTGTCGCCGAGCCAGATATCATCGAGCGTGATGCCCTCGGGTTTCACGCGACGCAGGGTTCTTTCAAAGGCGCGGCGATAGCGCTGCTCGGCTAAATCATCGAGGATGGCGGTTTTTTCCTTATAGGCTGGATAAAAGTCACTGTAAGACGCAAGACCCAGCTTGGGATCGAGTACGGACGGATCCTGCTCGGGTTTCAAAAACCACTTCCAGAAATATTCATCCACGCCGTTGGCGGCTGCCTGGTCAAAGCAGATGGGCCCGCGGGCAATGGCCTGGTTGATGATTTTCGATTCCTGGATCATGAAGCGGGCGCGGGCGAGGACAGGAATCGCTTCGAAATAAACAAAGGGATTGATGCTGGTGTAGCCGGGAAGTTTGGTCAAAGGCCCCTGGGGCCAAGCCTGATCCAGCATGAAGAGCCGTTCAAAGTAGGCCAGCTTATTCAGATTCAGATGCCAGACGGTGTGGGTTTTGGCTTCGATCACGCGGGCGATTTTTTCCAGGCGATAGTAAACCCTCCCTTCCGTTCCGGGATGATCCATCGGCAGCTCGCTTGTGATTTTGCTGATGGGGTTCGGAGCCGGTGTCGTGGAGCGCACGATCTGATAGAATTCACCCGGGTTTTCTTCGAGTTCAATATGCGCGAGGAAGGTATGTTCATAGATGTAGCGTGCGACCAGTTGATAGCGCAGATCATCATGATTGAAGAAATCCTCCCACTTGTGCACCACTGCATTCGGGGCCATGGCCGTGGAGCTGAATGCGCTTCGCTGGGGCTCGCGTAGGAATTTCTGAGCTTCTGCGCCCGGGCCCTGCGCACCGGCTTTGACCCAGTCCATCAGGGTCAGCAGTTCACTGTCGGGGATAGCGGCAAGACCAAGAGGCATACCGCCCAGCTGATGTTTGCTGGTGAGGCGGCGAAAGGCAGCGGCCGTGGTGGGGCACTCATACTTCTGCTGCATGTGCTGGCTGGCGAAGGTTCGTGCTTCGGGAAAGGCGAGCCTGGTGTTGCGTTCGCGGCCCAGTTCGAGCGCGAGGAAAAGCAGGGAGTCCTCGGCGGCCTCGCCGTTTTCAGGATCAGGAAGCACGGATGTGAAGCCGAGCTTTCGCCACTGTTCCACGGACCAGTTGTGGGAAAGCCGGGTATCCGGTGTTCCAAAGGTCACCGACTTATAGGGATCCACATTCAGCATGCCGCGCGCCAGCCCTTCGTAGGAGGTCATATTCAGTTGGCAGGGACCATTCGTACAGGAGTGACAGCCGATGCAGTATCGGGCGAGGATGGGCTGGATGCGATCGGTGTAATCATCCTTGGCTTCCAAAAAGCGATTGCCAGCCCGGTAGAGGGACAGGTGCTCGGCATAAGGCTGAGACTGGGCTGCGGCCGGTTCGATCAGAAGCAAAAGCCAAAACCACAGAACTCGATAAAGGGTTTTCATAAGCCTCCCTGATGGATAGATACGCGTTGTAAAGCTTGCCATTCCTTGTGTTCATGGCTTGATACGCGTCCTGGGCGAGGAGAGGAAGAGAAAAAAAGAGACGTATCAGGACTTTTCCCAGTGCGCCCCGACTTGATCGTATGAAGTTTCGCGAGCTTGCAGCGCTGCGCTGGGAAAAGGCTTGAGGCAGGAAATCGCTTACACTGTAAGTTGAGGGACGATCACGGCCTTGCCTGTGATCTGACGCGTGTACACGGCTTCAAGAGCTGCGCTCGCATGCTGCAGATCGAAACTTTTGGAAACCAAAGGTTTGATCGCGCCCTGCGCCAGCCACTGAAGCAGTTGATTCATCTCCGCCATGGCCTCGCGGGGTTGGCGTTTCATGAACTCTCCCCAGAAAACGCCCACGATCGAACAGCCTTTGAGCAGCGCCAGATTCAGAGGGATTTTAGGAATATCGCCGGCGGCAAAACCAATGACGAGGTAACGGCCGCCCCAACCGGTCGAACGCAAAGCTGCTTCCGTGTATGTTCCGCCAACGGGATCGCAGACCACGTCCACGCCCTTGTCACCCGTGATGTCTTTCAAACGAGCCCGCAGGTCCTCGCGTGAATAATCAATGAGGTGATCCGCACCACGACTCTGCGCCGCTTCGAGTTTATCCGCAGACGATGCGGCCGCGATCACGGTCGCGCCCATCAGTTTACCCAGCTCGACCGCAGCGAGCCCAATGCCACCACCAGCGCCCAGCACGAGGAGGGTTTCACCCTTTTGCAGCTGCGCACGATCCTTTAGAGCATGGAGACAGGTTCCATAGGTCATAGGCATCGCTGCAGCGGTCGCCCAATCCTGGTCCGGTGGCAAAGGAATAACCTGCGTTTCATGCGCAAGGATTTCTTCCGCGAACGCGCCTGATGGCATCACGACGAGAACAGCCATGCCTTCTTTCAGGCGACTGACGCCCGGGCCGAGGGCCGTGATCACGCCCGAACATTCCGAGCCTGGGATGAAGGGGAGGGTGGGTTTGAATTGATATTTACCCTGGACGATGAGGGCATCGGGAAAATTCACCGACGCCGCTTTCACGGAGATAAGGACCTGGCCCTTTTCCGGAGTCGGACGCGGACGATCTTCCACAGTCAGATGATCGAGGGATTGGAATTCACGACAAACCAAAGCTTTCATGCGGTCATCCTCTTTGAAATTTCCCCGGAGCATAGTGCGGAAACCGATGATTTTGCAAATCATATTCGCGAATTACTGGTTGATATTATTGATGAAAATGGGATGTAGTCAGAATCGGTGAGGGGTTTTTGCAAGTGCCGGCCAAATTCCGAAAAACGATGGTCAGGAGTTTTAGGGGCTTACACAGAAAAGTTTGCAAAAAGACCTGCCGTACTATTCAGAAAAATGGTTTTCTATCTGTGATAACAGGAAGATAAAATTTTTGCTTAATTGCAAAAAGAGACCGCCGATAAGTCTTTTGTAGGTTGTGATGGGAGGTGCCCATCGGTCTGAAACCCTCTTGGAGACTTCGCATGAAAAAGTTTACTTTCGCTCCTGTTTGTGTGGTTCTCGCGGCTTCCCTTTTTGTCGGCTGTGGTGCCAAGGATGAACGCGTGGCCCCATCCTCGGGCCTTGCCAGCGATGATGCGCAGAGTGAAGCAGCCGTGGCGGCGAGTTTCGGTGAAGCGATGGACAGCATGAGCGACACCAATATGTCGAGTAACTCGGGGACAGCCATGGCCCTGGAAAACGGCCTGGGTGTTGAGGTGCAGATCACCATGGACCGCAGCTGCGCGGCGTCGGATGATAAAGCCGTCGTGACGATAACGCGGGATAAGGAAATGAGCTGGAAACGTTCCAATGCGCGTATATCTGTGAGCGCTTCGGCCAGTATTGAAAATGATATCGTGCGCACCTGGTCGCTGGACGGTGGATCGGTCGGCTGCGAACTGAATAATAAGGTGGCGGCGATTGATTTCGAAGCGGATCTGACCGGCTATGAACTGGATGTTTCCATCAAGCGCAACGCCACCCGCAGTCTGGAAAAAACCGTCGCCCGGACCCGGGAAACCACAAAGCGGTCCTTGACCAGTGCTGTGGACGGCACCCGCCATGCGAAGTGGCTGTCCCAGGAAACCAATGACGACGGCAGCATCAGCCGCAGCAAAAGCATCAGCTTCAGCGTCAGCCGCACGGACAACTTCGTGGCGAAGGATGGCAGCGTGAAGGATCTGGCTCTGAGGGTGGAAACCAAGGAGGATCTGCAGGTGACCACGACCTGGGATAATCTTGCCCACGATCGCCAGCTTCTGTCGAAGCTGATCAGCTCGGGTGTGGTGAAGGCTTCGAAAGCTGCCGATAGTTATGTGGAAGCCAGCTTCAATAAACTTCTGATGAAGTTTGATGCCAAGGCCTGCTCGGTTTACTCAGGCAGCATGGAAGCCCGCATCTATGCGGAAGGTTCCACCGAGGCTGCGAAGATTTATATGCTGACGGCTGTTGAAGGCAGTATCACGGTCAAGGATGTGACCGATCCTGCGAATCCCAAAGATGTGGAAGACTTTGAATACTCGCCCTGTGATCTTAAGGATTTTAATTACTGAGCGAGGACGGGATCGAGTCCTCAGTGAACTGGTTGTCAGGGGAGCGAGGGCTAAGAACCCCCGCTCTTTTTTCTTCAGTGCGTGTGTTTCAGAAAGTGAAGCATGAAGGAATAGGCATCCAGATTCTGATCAATTTGCTGCGCAACGGAACTGCCCATGCCATGACCCGCATCAAAGCGCGTATAAAGCAGCGCCGGAGCGCCGGACGCGGAGGCCGCCTGCAGACGGGCCACCATCTTCCGGGAATGCCAGGGTGCGACGCGCATGTCGGTGGCTCCGACCTGCATCAGCATCGGAGGATAGTTCGTGCCATCCTTCAGGCGATGATAGGGCGAGTACGCGTACATCGCTTCGAACTGCTGCTTATCGGCAATGGTGCCATATTCCGTGGAATTGAAGGCGCCATTGGGTTCGCTTTCAATGCGAATCATATCGAAGTAACCCACCGAAGCCACCGCAGCCCCGAAGAGTTCAGGACGCTGGGTGATCGCAGCTCCCATCAAAAGGCCGCCGTTGGAACCGCCGATGATCGCGAGTTTTTTCGGAAGGACATAGTTCTTCGCCACCAGGTGCTCAGCGGCGGCGATGAAGTCATCAAACACATTTTGTTTTTTGGTCAGATATCCCTGCCGATGCCAGGCCTCGCCGAACTCACTGCCGCCGCGCAGGTTGGCGATCGCATAGCCGACGCCGGACTGAAGAAGGACCGCGCGCGAACCCAAAAACGAGGGTTCGATGCTGATGCTGAATCCACCGTAACCATTCAGCACGAAGGGAATAGGCGTGCCGGGTTTGGCACCTTTGGGCAGAATGATATTCACTGGAATCAGCGTGCCATCCTTTGACTTTGCCATCTCGCGAATGACAGTCACACCGGAAAGGTCCACGGGACTTTTTTCCTGCAGCGCTGTTTTCACCGTCGCTCCGCTTTGCGGCGAGAAGCGGTAGTAGGCTGTCGGCTCCAGATAGGATCTCTGCGCGAACAGGATATCACCGTTATCAAGCCCGACCACGTTGCTGACGCCCGAGACCGGCGCAGCCTTGGGTCCTTTTTTGCTTTTGCCGTTCAGATCAAAGGTCCGGATCTCGGAAGGCCCACCCAGCTGATAGGAAACATAGAGCGTCCCCTTGTGCACGGCAAAGCCCTCACCGCTCGTGATGTCGGTGATGATCGCTTCCTTGCCCTCGGGGATCACGACCTTGGCCTTGGCGAGGTTCACATCCTTAAGGCTCACGTTCATGACCTTGCCAAAGGGCGCGTCTTTCAGCGAGATGAAATAGAGATCACCGCGCTCGCCAAAGAAAAATTGCGCGATGTGATCGGGATAGTCGGCGATCATCTTCCATTGGCCATCCAGGCCTCTTAGAAAATGCTGAAATTCCCCGCCATCACCTTTCTGGACGGCAGCCAGCGCATAACCCGAGGGATGCACGTCGACGAAGAACATGGCGATGCGTGAAAAGTCCTTGCCCAGCTCAAAGCGATCCTTTTCCGTCGGTGTCCCCAGCTTGTGATAATAAAGCTGGGTATAAAACATCTTGTCCTGGGCGGGACGTTCGTCGCCGCGCGGATAACGCGTGTAATAGAAACCGCTGCTGTCCGGTGCCCAGGCGAGGTCGCCGCCGGCCGTGCCACCGTTCACACCGGGAACGGTTTCAAAAACCCGCTTGCCCGTCGCGATTTCAAAGACGGAGACATCACCGGATTCGCTGCCGTCCACCGACAAGGACGCGGCCACATATTTCGCATCGGGCGAGATTTCATACCAATCGATCGCCACCTTGCCTTTGGGTTCGATGGCATCCGGATCTATCACGATGCGTTCCTGGGCCGTTTGATCCGGCGAGGGCAGAGTCACGAGAAAGCGGCGCTGCTTCGGCGGCTGCTGCTTGAGCGCAAAGATCTGGCCTTTCACCGCCTTGAGATCGCGATAGCTGACCGAGGTGCTGCCCAATATTTCATTGAGTTGCTGGCGGATTTTATCGCGGCCTTCGAGGCCATCGAGATAGGAGCGGGCATACTCATTCTGCTGCTTGATGAATTCCTGAACGTCCTTGCTATCATTCGATTCCAGCCAGCGGTAAGGGTCGGTGACCTGGACGCCGTGATGCTCATCGACCACGGGTTTCACCAGAGTGGCTGGCGGGGGACCGAGTTTGGTCGCGGTTTTTTCCGCGGAGGTGTTCGCGGGCGGAACGGATGTGCAGCCAAAGATAAGAAAAAAGGCGGTCGAATAGGACAGCCATCGGGCAGGGGCGTGCATGAGAACTCCTTATGGGCAGATAACGAAGACCTGAATGCAGCAGGCCAGCTGCTGCTTTAGCACCTGGAAGGGGTGGTCATCAAGAAGAAGCCGCAGCCGTCGCGGCCCGAAGTGGAAGTTCGAAGAGCATGGTGTCGCGAGGGCCATCCCGCAGCATCATGTGCTCATGAATAAGGCCCATGGATTTAAAGCCGCATTTGCGCAGAACGCCCTGCGACGCCTTGTTACGACGATCACAGGAGGCCGTCAGACGAGTCAGGGGCATCCGTTCTTCGACATGGGCGATCAGTCTTTGCGCGGCTTCAGTCGCATAGCCCTGCCCCCACACATCGCGAGCCAGGGAAAAACCAAAGGCCGCATAGGGCAGCTGCTCATCCACTTCCAAGGAAACGGCGCCCAGCATGCGGGGATCGCTTTTTTTTCGAATGGCAAGGACGATGTAGCGCCGTGGATTGTCGTCCTGCCAATCCAGGACCTGCTGAACGAAGTCCTGAGTCTCTTTGAGAGTATTGGGCCCCCAATTCTGATAGCGCACCACATCAGGATCAGACGCGTAACGATGAATGGCCGTGACATCGTCTTTGGTGACTTCATCCAGAATCAGACGCTGACTTTCCAAATGGATGGGCATGCTGCGACTCTTTCTTCCAGTTCGTTTCATGATCCGCATGGTAGGGCATCAGTTTCAGGCAAACAATTACATTTTGCGCCGGCTGCATAATTGTCTGTAGACGGGCCGAACCGTGGGGAAGCCGGCCGTTTCGCAATGCGTATGATCATGGCAACGCATTCGGCGGCCTGCATTCCCGCAGCTTTTTTCAAGAGTTTCTGCAGTTTCCAGGTGATCCTGACATCCAAGTAATCTAGTATGGAAAGAGTACAATCCAGCAAAAGGCTCGCCGTGTTGCGGGCATTCGCCAGGGGGACCCTTGCATGGCCCGACCAAAGCAGCGCATGTTTTCGGCGCCGGACCTACTACCACCAGGGCTTCGCACCTGTTTTCTGGTCGTGGATATCGGCTTTATCCTCTATTGGGTCCTGGTGGCCTTCGAGCATATTCCGCGCGCGTGGTTATTCAAGAACCACGATGAACCCCTGCTCATGGATTGGAGCCGGTCCTTTCTGGTCCTTTATGCTTTGATTGCCTTCACGGGTCTTCTGACCCTTTACCTGGCCGCCCGCCGCTCGGGCAAGGCCCTGCCCATGGCGCTTTTATCGCTGGCTTTCTCATTCTGCGCGGGCCTTCAGGCACTCAGCTTCTGGACCCTGCGCAGCGATTTTTCCTGGATCTGGTGGCTGCCGAATCTCTTTCTTTTGCTTTATCCGCTGCCTTTTCTGCTCTTCATCGTGAGGCGCAGCGGCCGCTGAGTTCAATCGCGCAGCAGGATGGTTCCATCACGACCCAGCGCGAAGACGTCGCCGCCCGCTGTCACCTGCAGGGCTTCGGGCAGACCGATAACACCATACAAATGACTCCATAGTCTTTGGCCATCAGCCGCGTATTTTAAAATTAAATAACGATCGGCGGTTCCCGCCCATCCTGATTTCACATAACTCGAAGCCAGCACATACGCATAACCTCCAGCATCTGTCGCAATATCCACGGCGCGATCCTGGTAAGGTCCCTGATAAAGATCGAGAGTTTGCAGCTGCCCGTTCTCTGTGAGGTGCAGCACGCGGAGATCCCAGCCTGCGGTCTGATCCGTGACGCGGGTGCCGGTTAACCAAATCGAATGATCCGCGGCCAAGGTCAGCGCAGAGCCGCCCTGATCGAACTGCCAGAGTTCCCGACCATCCGCATCGAAGCGCATTGTTTTGCCGAGCGGCGCACGCATGTGGGTCGCCGTCACGGTTCCATCCGCCGCGCTTACGATCGCTGTGGTGGGAACATCATGCTTCCAAAGCAGAGCGCCATCGGCTGCGACACGAAAGAGCTGAGAAAAACCGCCTATGTAAAGGCTCTGATCAGGTCCCGAGGCGCCGCTGCGCCGGTCGAAGCCTAGACCATCATCACCACCGCTGTCATACCGAAAGGAAGCCTCCACCTCGCCCGCCGTGCTGTAACGCAGCGCGAGGATGTCGGCATCCCGCGCATCATTCACACCGAGCCACCAAAATCCCGCGTTCGCCAAGGCCACGAGGGTATTGCTGACGAAATGCGGCTCCTCCTTTTGCCAAAGCGGATCGAGCGTGAGCGGATCCAGGGCGACGAGCAGCGAATCGGTGCCGTCCGCTTTTTGCATGCTGAGGCTGAGATAAAGAATTCCCTCGTGCCACAGAAGATCGCGCGGCAGCCAGCTTTCACCCTGGGCAGCGGGAAATACACGACTGATCGCCAAACGTCCACCCAGGTCATAGCTGTTCACGAGTATGGCCTCGCCATAGGATTCCTGGCAGGTCACGTAACTCTGTCCCGACGGTGCAAGAGCAAGGTCAACGGGCTGGCAGTCACCCAAAGGGGCATTCCATTCCACACGCGCAGCGCCCAACGCAGTCCATGACAATGCAAAGCCGAGCAGCCAGAGGGCTTTCATAAGGGATCTCCATAATAGGTCGTGAAGCTCCCGAAAGAAGGCGTGGGCGAAGTGCATGTCTTTCGGAATGTGAATGTTGGGAAGGTTCCCTCTCTTTAATTAGCGATCCCCGTCTTTAAAATCAAGGTGAAATGCATGGGGCGCATTATGAAGAAAACGCGAACAGTATCGGGTTTGACAGCCTGAGGGGGGAGGGATAGCATGAACATTCAATCGCTCCCGATTTGAAGGAATAAAAGGTCATGAGTAACCATAAAGAAGCAGCTGATAACGAAGTCCAGAAAATCATGGAACAGGAGGCGCTGGATTATCACCGCCGTTCGCCGGCGGGAAAGATATACACGGGCATCAAAAAGCCTGCGGCGACGCAGCGTGATCTGACTCTGGCTTATTCTCCGGGTGTCGCCATTCCCTGTCTGGAAATTGAAAAGAATGAAGAGGACTCTTTCATCTACACAGGGCGCGGCAACCTGGTTGGCGTGATTTCCAACGGCACGGCGGTCCTGGGCCTGGGTGATATCGGCCCGCATGCAGCCAAGCCGGTGATGGAAGGCAAGGCCATGCTCTTCAAAAAATTTGCCGACATCGATGTCTTTGATATTGAAGTGGACGCCAAGGATCCTGATCAGTTCATCGCCTGCGTGAAAGCCCTGGAACCCACCTTCGGCGGGATCAACCTTGAGGATATCAAGGCGCCTGAGTGTTTTTACATTGAAGAAAAACTGCGCGAGCAGATGAATATACCTGTTTTTCATGATGATCAGCATGGGACGGCCATCATTGCTGCTGCAGCTTTTTTGAACGCGCTGGAAGTCGCCGAGAAAAAGATTGAAAACGTGCGCGTGGTATTTTCCGGTGCCGGTGCGGCGGCGATTGCCTGCGCCAATCTCTTTTTATCGCTCGGTGTGAAGCCGCGGAATCTGATTCTGTGTGACAGTAAGGGTGTGGTTCATAAAGGCCGCAAGGATTTGAATCAGTATAAGGAAAGGTTCGCGCTTGATATCGAGCTGCGGACTTTGGCCGAGGCGCTGGATGGTGCGGATGCCTTTGTCGGCGTATCGGTGGCCAAGGCCTTGAGTGCCGACATGATTCTGAAAATGGCGCTCAATCCCATTATCTTTGCACTCGCGAATCCCGAGCCGGAAATTCGGCCCGATGCGGCGCGTGCGGTGCGGCCGGATGCGATCGTGGCGACCGGGCGTTCGGATTATCCGAACCAGGTGAATAACGTGCTGGGTTTTCCCTTTATTTTCCGTGGGGCCCTGGATGTCCGGGCGCGGGTGATCAATGAGGAGATGAAGCTGGCCGCTGTGCGGGCGATTGCGGCGCTGGCGCGCGAGAGCGTGCCGGATGCCGTGATGAAGGCTTATAAGGATGGTGAAGTTTATCAGTTTGGTCGGGATTATTTGATTCCGAAGCCGGTGGATCCGCGGGTGCTGTTCCATGTCGCGCCCGCTGTCGCGAAGGCGGCGATGGATTCGGGGGTGGCGCGCCGGCCGATTGATATTGCGCGTTATGCGGAGCAGATCGAGCATATCCTTGGACCAACGCAGAGCATGATGCGGTCGATCCAGCGGCAGATTCATGCGGTGCATAAGAACAAACAGAGGAAGGCGCGGATCGTTATTCCGAATTCCTATGATCGGCGGATTTTAAGAGCCGCGGCGCAGGTCATTGATGAAGGGGATTTGGAAATTTCTTTGATTGGGAATCCTGAGCGGATTCTGATCAATGCCGAGAAGTTTGGGCTGATCAATTTTAGAGATAAGGTTGAGATCATCGCGCCGGTGCATAGCAAGAAATTTGATGAGTATGCCGCGCGGCTCTTTGAAGAGCGGCAGCGGAAAGGTGTGTCGCAGAGCGGGGCGCGGCAGCTGCTTCATAACTATAACTACTTTGCGGCGATGATGCTGCAGTGTGGGGATGCGGATGGGATTGTGTCGGGTGTGGTCGAGCCTTACGGGCCTTCCATTCGGCCGCTCTTGGAAGTGATCGGCGTGCATGATGAGCAGACGCTGGCTGGTATCTATATGGTGATGCAAAGGGATCGGCAGTTTTTCTTCGCGGATTGCACCGTCAATGAAAATCCGAATGCGGTGAAGCTGGCTGAGATTGTTTTGAGCACAGTGGCGGTGGCGGAGCGTTATACCAACGATCCGATTCGCGTGGCCATGCTGAGTTTTTCGAGTTTTGGTGCGAGCCGTTCGCCCGATGCCGGGAAGGTTGCCGAGGCGGTGAAGATCGTGAGGAAGCTGCGGCCGGAGCTGGAGATCGATGGAGAGATGCAGGCGGATGTGGCTTTGAATGAAGGGCTGAGGGAGCGGGAGTTTCCTTTCTGTGGTTTGACCGGGGATGCCAATGTTTTGATTTTCCCGGATCTGGCCTCGGCGAATATTTCGTATAAGATGATGGCGCAGATTGGGAATGCGTCTTTGATTGGACCGATTCTGCATGGGATGAGAAAGCCGGCGAATGTGCTGCAGATCAGCGCGACGACGGATGAGGTGGTGAATATGATTTATGTGACCGCGCATCAGGCTATGGAGCGTTGGTGAGGAAGGAAGGGATCTGGCGAGAGGCCAGATCCTTTTTTCTTATTTCAGGTCAGCGCCGCCGGCGAGCCAGTCGAGAAGGATTTTGCCTTCGTCGGTGTTTTTGAAGTTAGGTTCGTCTTGAGGCATAACTGAGCTGTCAGTAGCCTTGATCCGTTTCGCCATCTCAGCGGCGACAGGCTTGATTTGAGCCAATGACGTCAACTCGGTGTTTCTCGCACTGTTGCCTTTGCCGTGACAGTCACTTGTCGCACAGTTTTTGTCGATGATCGCTTGAGTGTTGGCTTCATAGGTGTAGGTTGAAGTTGGAGCAGCCTCTTCCTCATCATCTTTGCTGCCGCAAGCGGTGAGGACCAGACTCATGAAAGAGACAGAAATCAAGCTAAAAGCCAGTGCTTTCATAACGGGAACTCCAGTAGTGTAAAAATGGCTATAGAAAATGTTAGGGCTTTCCATAGCCGAGAGCAAGTGATCGCGCGCATTCTTAAAAGACTCTTTGCAGTTCCTGGAAGAAACTTTCCGTATCCTGCCATTTGCTGACGAAGGTATAGGGGTGAAGAACCACTGTGGGATCAGCATCTTCCACATGATTGGTGGTGCTGATGAGGGCCACGGGCCGGTTGATTTTATATTGATTGAGGATCTCCAGGACTTCGTCTCCGGTTCCATCTGAAAGATCGTAATCGACCATGAAGGCATCGTAGCCTTTCAGATTGGTGAGTTTGAATTGTTTCAGGCTGGAGACGCTGACAATGTCGAATCCATAGTCTTTCGAGGCTTTTTCGGCGATCGAAACAAACACGGGATCATCGTCGATCAGCAGTACTTTTTTCATGTCGCATCTCCTCTATCCAGGGCCCATGGCATCAGGTGCCCTCATTTTTTATCGAGGAAGAGTCGCAAAGACTGTCTTACCATTTGGGACGGATTGGGATTTGGGAAGGGTTCCGGATGGTTGGCGTTGAAAAGAGGAGGACGGAAGGGCGGGAATTAAAAGGCTCCAGCCGAGGGGCCGGAGCCGTTTTGTTCAGGTTCAGAGTGGAGGAAGTCCGAGGGCGCGTTCCAAACGTTCGATGCGAAGCTGCAAAGGCGTCAGGTCCGGTGTGGATCCGGTTTCACCTTTGGGCCCGCGCGGACCCACGGGACCGATGGGACCTTCGAGACCGGGATCGCCCTTGTCGCCCTTGTCACCTTTCGCACCTGTTTCGCCTTTGACGCCGCGCAAACCTTCGGGACCTTGCGGACCGATCGGGCCTGCAGGGCCGGTGGCGCCTGTGGCTCCGGTTTCGCCTTTAAGACCTTGTGGGCCTTGAGGGCCGGTAGGTCCGGGATCGCCTTTGTCGCCTTTGGGGCCTTGCAGTCCGGTGGTTCCTGTTTCGCCTTTGGGGCCTTGCAGTCCGGTGGTTCCTGTTTCGCCTTTGGGTCCTTGTAGGCCGGTTTCTCCTGTTTCGCCTTTCGGTCCTTGCGGGCCGGTGGGACCGGGATCGCCTTTGTCACCTTTCGGACCTTGTAGGCCGGTTTCTCCTGTTTCACCTTTGGGGCCGCGAAGGCCGGGTTCGCCTTGTAAGCCCTGTGGGCCTTGAGGTCCCATCGGGCCTATGGCACCGGTGGCACCTGTTTCGCCGCGAATGCCTTGAAGGCCTTGCGGGCCAATGGGTCCGGGATCACCTTTGTCGCCTTTCGGACCTGCGGGTCCGGTTTCTCCTTTGAGACCTTGAGGACCTGCAGGACCCGTGTCGCCTTTTGGACCTTGGGGGCCAATGGGTCCAAGGTCACCCTGCGGTCCTGTGGGACCTGCCTCACCTTGGGGGCCTGTTGGTCCTATCGGTCCTGTATCGCCTTTCACGCCTTGCGGGCCTATGGGTCCAATATCACCTTTGGGTCCTGCAGGGCCTGGGTCTCCTTGCGGTCCGCGTTCTCCTGTGGCACCGGATTCACCAGGAATGCCGCGCGGGCCTTGTGGTCCTGGATCTCCTTTGTCGCCTTTTTCACCGGGAAGACCTTGGGCGCCGGTGGCTCCTGTTTCACCGCGGATGCCTTGGAGGCCTTGTGGACCTTGAGGTCCTGGGTCTCCTTTGTCGCCTTTGTCGCCTTTTTCACCTTGTGGGCCTGCAAGTCCAACATCACCTTTCGGTCCGATGGGTCCTGCAGGTCCGATGTCGCCTTTTTCACCTTGTGGTCCGACGTCACCTTTCGGGCCTATGGGTCCTGTATCTCCTTTAGGTCCTGCGGGTCCGATTTCGCCTTGTGGGCCGCGTTCTCCTGTTGCACCCGATTCGCCTTGAATGCCGCGCGGGCCTTGTGGTCCTGGATCACCCTTGTCGCCTTTTTCACCGGGAAGACCTTGGGTGCCGGTGGCTCCTGTTTCGCCGCGAATGCCTTGGAGACCTTGTGGGCCTTGAGGTCCTGAGTCTCCTTTGTCACCTTTTTCACCTTGTGGTCCTGCAGGTCCAACATCACCTTTCGGGCCGCTGGGTCCAGCAGGTCCAATGTCGCCTTTTTCACCTTGTGGTCCGACGTCACCTTTGGGGCCTATGGGCCCTGCATCTCCTTTAGGTCCCGCGGGTCCGATTTCACCTTGTGGTCCTGTCGGTCCGATTTTTCCTTCTGGTCCCATGGGTCCAGCATCACCTTTTTCCCCTTTTTCTCCCTGCAAACCCTGGGGTCCGATCGGGCCTATTGCGCCCTGTGGTCCTGCAAGTCCGGTGTCGCCTTTTTCGCCCTTGGGTCCTGCAGGTCCGATTTCACCTTGTGGCCCGACGTCACCTTTCGGACCAACGGGTCCTGCATCTCCTTTTGGTCCCGCAGGTCCGATTTCACCTTGTGGTCCTGCAGGTCCAACATCACCTTTCGGGCCGCTGGGTCCAGCAGGTCCAATGTCGCCTTTTTCACCTTGTGGTCCGACGTCACCTTTCGGACCGCTGGGTCCAGCATCACCTTTGGGACCGGCAGGGCCTGTGTCGCCGTTGGGACCAACAGGACCCATGGCTCCAGCAGGACCCTCGGGACCGGGATCACCTTTTAAACCCTGGGGACCGGCAGGACCGGGATCACCTTTTGCGCCCGGTTCGCCTTTGATGCCGGATTCTCCGCGAGGTCCTGGATCGCCTTTATCACCTTTGGGGCCGGTCGGGCCGATGTCGCCTTTATCACCTTTAAGACCCTGCGGACCGATGGGACCCGTATCGCCCTTATCGCCTTTAGGGCCTGTGGGCCCGGCGGGACCTGTGGCTCCGGTATCCCCTTTCTCACCCTTTAATCCCTGCGGACCTGTAGGGCCGATATCGCCTTTTTCACCTTTGATGCCCTGCACACCCTGAGGCCCTTGTGGACCCTCATCGCCCATTTCCCCGCGAGGACCTTGCGGACCGGCAGCACCACGAGGTCCGGGTTCGCCCTGCTCACCACGAGGCCCAACAGGCCCGGACGGTCCCACGGGACCGACAACACCGCGCGGTCCTTCGGCACCGGGATCACCTTTGGGACCGATCAAACCCTGGGGACCAACAGGCCCGACATCACCCCGAGGACCTTGAGACCCCGATGGACCTGCAGGGCCCGTATCTCCGCGCAGACCCTGAGGCCCTCGATCGCCGTCCTTGCCTTTCCCGCTGAGCCAGAAGAATTCCAAACTTTGTTCCGTTTGATTGGGCCCACGAAGGATGAGTTGCAATTCAGAAGGATCGCGCATGGGCAAGGCTGGATCGAGGCTCACATCGCGGCCCAGCAGCATCACCGCCTGGCACGAAGAATCGAGCAATGTGGACTGTGTTTCAGGACCCCAGAGCAAAGTCGCCGAGGATTTCTCGCGAATCAAAACCTGCCAGGTCTGTTTTTCCAAACAGCTGGCCGTCTGCGTACGGCAGCTGCAGTTCGGCTCCGTGTAAATAACAGCCGCTCCCGACGCCACGGCCGTGAGCATCATCCTCGCACGTCCCGCCACCGTGCTGCTCGCTTTAGGAGCAATCAAAGGTTCGTTCGCATCGCGCTGGTCATTCAGGTTCCAGTCAAAGGTCAGCTGCCAACTGATCGTGTCATCAGGAAGATCCGAGGGATTCAGCTCAACATTCCCAAAACATTTCAGCCGAGGTTCCCGCAGCTCACAGCGAATGTTTTTGAAATCAAAAGCCGCGGTGAGCATCTCGTGCCCATTCCAAAGGCGGGCCTTGCTGGCCAGAAGCTCAAGATCCTGGGTATTCGGGTTCATATTCATATGGATCGGAAAACTGAGGCGATCCGTCTGGCTTTGGGCGATCGGAGCCAAAGCCATCCCGATCCCAAGCCCGAGAGCTTTCTTAAGCATATTCTTTCTCCCACAGACTCACATTGTGTGCGCACTCGGAGCGTGGGAGGTCGGTCTTGATAGAAATGTCAGCGAATTCCCAGCATTTTTACCAAGGCAGGCGAGTTTACGGACCTTTCGCAGACCTTACTTTTCGATCAGCGTCGCGCGGAATACCAAAGCTGCCTCGCCTTTTTTTCCAGAAAAATTTTTTTCTGGCCTTGAATCTCGGCCCAGCGGTCTCCCGAGGCGATGGCTTTCACCAAAAAATCGAAAAGGAAGAAATGCCTGCGTTCCGCCCGCTTGATGCGATGAGGCAGGACGGGATTGAAAATTCCTAAACTGCTAAACATCTGCCGCGGGTTCTTCTTCACCCAGTGCCAGGAGCCCATTTCCATGGTGAGGGGAATCATCACGCCCGGCAGTTTGAGATCCTGATGCTCAAGACTCAGATAATCCCAAAGATCGCCATGCGTGGTATAGGAGTGATGCTGCGGCTCCAGAACGTAGACATGATGCGGATAACTCTGATCGAGCAGCTTCTTCAAAGCCAGGATGCGGGGCGCATGCGGATAATAGCGCTGAGAATAGGCGTAAGGAAACCAGACGCGATCGACAAGTCCGAAACCGGAATGAACATCCAGGATCAAAGAGGTGCGGGCGGGGAACACCTGCTTGCGCACAAAATCACAAAGAGCCGCGGATTCCGTTTCCATCGGCTCGAATTCGTCGCCGCGATACCAGGGCAGCCAGTTGCCGATGCGGTGACCACCGACCAGGGGCAGCGTGCTGTGCTCGGCGTCGATGGGGGCATTGCGCATCAGATCCACGCCGCGGCCGTTGGCCCTGGTGTTCTGAAACATGCCGACCGGATTCACCAGCGGATAAAAGAGAATGCGGCAGCTGCTGAGCAGATGAATCAGAGTCTGATCCCACTGCACGAGTCGAATGAAGGATTTCAAGAACGAGGTGACGACGTGCGTGCCGATTTTTTCAAGGCCATGCACGCCGCCGACGAAAAGAAGGGTAGGCGCCGCGGGCTCGGTCGTTCCAAAGCGAAAGCTGAGAATGGGGAAGTCGTGATGCCGGTAGCGAACCCAGGCCTCTTCACGAACTTCCCCTACAGTGCTGATGCTATCGGCACAGGCGTAGAGGTCTTCCATTTCCGGAAAGTCTTTGAACGCAGAATACAAAATCACCACTCATTTCTGGAGGAGCGCAAATACTTGCGCCCATGCGCTTCGGAAAGTCGATCAAAATCCAATACCGTGAAAAGATCCAGGCACTGAAAATCCTGATCGAAAGCAGGAGCCCCATAAACCCGCGCACCCGCTTTCAAATAGGCGCCGAGGATCGGCGGCAGGAGGTTTTCTCCATCGCCGGCTCCGGTTTTCAGGATCATGGCCAGAAGCCCTTCGCGTTCAATGATGGAATAGCCGGACACAGGCTGAATTGGGAAGCGATCATCGAGGCAGCCGTTTTGATAAAGGTACTGATAGACCTGAACGAGATGGCGAAGATCGAGACTCTGGACGCTGGAGCAGCCAAAGAGATAGCGGCTTTGAATCGCGGCGCTATAGGCTGCGAGGCCGCGCCAGAGGAGGTGGACGAAGATGCCTTTGCTTCTTTTATCCGGTCGCACGCAGGCGCGGCTCAGTTCGAGCTTTCTGCCGGGCGTTTCCAGAAAGCTATCGATCATGAATTCACTGCAGGAATAAAAATCCTGGGTGAATTCCGAGCAGAGCAGCCGATAGCTGGCCAGCACTTCCCGCGTATCGCGATCCTGAATAATCATGAAGTCCGCATCCTGATCCCGTGCTTCCAGATCCAACCTGGGCGCCCCTTTTTTTCCAGCGAATTCCTCGATGAAGACGGCCGAGCGGAGGTCGATCACCTGACGGAATTCCTCAAGGCTGTCAGCTGTCTTGATAATGTAGCGGGCCTGTTCAAGATAAATGGGAACCTTGGCTCGCCAGGTGGATGGCAGCTCGGTATCCAGTCCCAAAGATTCGCTCGTCCACATCGGGGCTAAGGCGTGATCGGGTTGCATCGTCCACTCCTGGTTCGCAGAATGTTAATCCTCATGCTGAAAGGCTACGTCATTCATTTGAATCCGTATTAAATTCTGCGTAAAGAGTGCATAAATTACATGACGGCGGCCTGCGATCATGCTTCCATAAGGCCAAGGGGAATTTTATGCTGAAGACAATGCGAGCCCTGGTTCGTCTCGTTATGCTGGGTTGTGTGATCCTGAGCCTTTTGAGCATTGTGATGCTGCTCGGTGCTTTCCAGGGGCAGCGCACGATCAGGCGTAAAAAGCTGGTGGCTGCGGTGATGCAGGCGCACCTGAGGGCCATGAGCCGCTGTGCGGGTTTAGAGGTTCAGGTTTTGGGAACGAGGCCTTTGGATGACAGGCCTTTTCTTCTTCTGAGTAATCATGTTTCCTATTGGGACATCCTTGCCCTCGGTTCGCTTTTTCCTTTGGGCTTCATGGCGAAAGACTGTATTGAAAGCTGGCCTGTTCTGGGGACGGTCACTCGACTTTGTAATACTGTTTTTGTGAATCGTGAGAATGTGCGGGATCGTGTTCGTGCCCTGCGTCGACTTCAGACGCAGATTCATGATCTTTCGTACTGTGTTTTTCCTGAAGGGACGACAACCGCTGAAATCGCGCCGCGGCTTGAACTTTGGTGCCGGGGGAATATTGCGGTTCTCCGTGAACCCGGGGCTCCGGTGTGGTTGGCGGGACTTCATTATGAAAAGCATGCGGAAGAAGCCTGGATTGATGACGATGAGCTGCTGCCGCATCTTTTCCGGCGTCTGAAGGAGCCTTCCATTCGACTTACAATATACCTTGAACCTCTTCAGGTGAATCGAGCTGCGTCGCTTTCTGAGGCGGCGCGCGAGGCCTGGGAAGGAACGGTGGGCCTTTGTCAAAAGGCTCAATATGATGGGGATACTTCGGTGTCCACGCAGCCTGTGCGCCTGTGCGTCGTGAAAGATTCTGCCGCCTCGTAAGAACCTCCGTGCAAAGCTGATTTCCTGGGACTCTTTACCAAAAAGAAATAATTATTTCGGTGGTCTAAACTCCCGATGGTTGCCGGGGTTTATGGGTGTCTTTGGTCTTTGCTTAAAGACCTGCACCGGGACACCGAACAGTGATTCAAATGGATAGCTGGGGAATAGCAAGAGCCGTTCTTTACGCGACGAAGAATTCGACGTGATAATCAATAGGAGTCGTCCATGAAATTGAACTTAGGTCAGGGTTTGGTGGTAGTAGGCTTGGCGATGGGTCTGGCCGCCTGCGGACCGAAACTTCAGAGTGTTGCGGAGCAGGATGGCTCGAATACTGCGGATCCGTCACGGCGGGAAACTGTGAAGGTTGGCATCAGCCTTTCAGAAAAAGGCTCAGGTATGCGCCTCGCTGATGCGACGACTTTTTCCATGTCGTTGGATGGCTGTGCATCTGGTTTGAACTACCCCTCCATAACGGAGAACGATGTTACTGTCGATCTGTATAAGTTCGATCAGGGTTGTCTGATCAAACTCAACTCATTCTCTTTAAATTCCGTCAACTACGTTCTTTCGGCCGACACTTTTGAAAGTTGGACGGCAGGTGACATTGCCATCTTCCAAGATAGTGCCAATACCAACAATAAGCTGACTGTAAGAGTCGTTACGCAATTGCCAACTGCTATAGCCGGGTCAGAAACTGTATCCTATAGCTACACGCAATTGGTTGCCGGCGCGGATGAAAGTATTGCCAAATCGGTGGTGAGCGATACCCACACTGTAAGCGTGAATGGTGTCGATGCGGCGAAGGTGGAAATCACTTCTGTGAACATGACTGGTATGACGGCTCAGGGTGCTGGCCGCTTCACATTTGATGTGCTGTGTCTCCAGGGTGTCAGCTCAGGGTCTTGTGATACAAATCCATTGACCTCGCTCAAATATATGCTTGTAAAAGATACTTACTCGAATAACCCGACTTATGAGCAGCTCAATACCCTGTTCTCGACCGGTGGTACAGCTGTCGCTGCAGGTGATATTATTGCAACCGGCAACGGTGGCTTCAAAACTCAAGTTATGAGTACTCCAGATGAGATGGCTCTTCCAGGAAACTCAAATCTTCTGTTCATTGTTCAGTCGGGTGGTTCTTCCTACAAGTACTTCAATGTTGATGTTGCAGCGTTGACCTATTGATCACTGAGTGTTTGTAGCGAGCCGTGAAATCTGATTCAGGTTTCACGGCTCGTAGCCGTCAGAAGAGGTGGAACTTGCGGTTCAGCGTAACATGGATTTTATTTCTATTTGCCGGCCTCATGGGAAGCTGTGGCAATAATAAGATCGATGTCTCCGCAATTCCTCAATTTCGCTATTTTATTGAATCGAAATACACGAGCCAGGTGGAAAACACCCTTGTGATCGAAGGCCCAGGTGTGGAAGCATTGTCCTTTAAGCTAAGTGGACGTGGTTTCTCAGCTGAAGTGCCTCTGGATCAGGAAATTCCGGTTCGCCCACGAACTAAAATTCAATACAGTGAAGTGGGCGATTATGTCGTCAACATTCAGTTCTTCAAGAGTGATGGTACTCCGCTTCTGCAAGATACTTTAAAGTGGTCTTTCAGTCTGGAATCCCCTGACAATCCAATCGTCGGTTTTGCAAGTAACGCAACCAATACATCGCGTGTGGCCCTCCTCGTCTCTGAGAGCCGCGACCCTTTGACAAACGAGATTTGGATCGAAGGAGATCTTTCCATAGAAGAGAATCCAAAAGGGGCTTGGCGATCGATTCCTGAAGGGAGCAAAGTACCTATTCGTCTGACGGAAGAAGACGGAGTAAAAACTTTGCGCGTGAAGCTCCGCAACGATTATAAGAATGAAACTGAGTTAAAGACCGTCCAGATTCGCAAAAAAACCACTATGCCGGCCAACTGCCGGATTGAGGTTCGTGGTCAAGGTTCACAAAATAGGTATTTTGAGATCCTGCTTGCTGCGGATAATGATGGACCACTTTTTTATCGAGTTATTGGTGACATCGGTGAACTCTCAACTTTCAAGGAGTTCAATGGTTCCGGTGAGCGTGTGCCCATAATCATGACACAGGGTGCGGGGAAAAAGAGCCTGACGATACTGGTTCGAGACGAAGCCGAGAATTATTGCCCACGCAAAGACATTCTTGTGACCTCAGATCCTGACTATGAAGGCGAGGGGATTCGCATCAAAGATGGCAAGGTATGGACGGATAGCAATACACTCACTGTCCAACCCTGGACCGATGGCTTTGCAGACGATCAAGTTGAAATGTACATTCATGGGAATATCGTCGATGATGATGCTACCTTTCAGTGGATTCCATTCAGGCCTGAGTTGGATGTTACGCTTCAGCCAACGGAAGGTACACGCTGGGTTCGTGTCCAGTATCGAATCAATGGAAATTTGACAAGCTTCCGTGCGACTCCAGTCTATTTAAAACCATTCGTTCTTATCCAGATTGGGACAGAAACACCTTATAAAGTGATTGCCTCAAACATCATCCAACTCAACCACCTGACCCTGACCGGCTGCGTCGAGCCCTATAACCAGGTCGCGTTCGCCGCATCCTATAAATGCACGCCCAATGCCGCGGCGGCCACCATCGTCTATACGCTGAAAGACGGCAGCACCATCACAAAATCGGCGAATTTCCCGCCCTGATCAAAGAATGAAAGTAAGATGAAAGGATAAAGACATGGCCTGAAGCTGATAGCTTCCGCTGGTGTTTTTTTCGATGCTATTGACCTTGCCCGTGGAAGGGGAGGTGGCGACGACGGTATCATTCCGCTGCGAAAAACTTTGGATCAGCGTGCTGAGCGAACCGCCCAGAAAAAGTTCCGCCCGGCCGAGCTTCCAGTTCATTTTCTTTCCGACATAAATCGGCACACGAATCGACCCATTCCCCGAATAGGTGGACAGCGATGCCGATTGAAAATTCTCACCGTCGATCGTGGTTTGGGAATAGGAGGCGACGCTCATGCGCGAGAAAAGGACGAACTCCGGCGTCAGCTGCAGAAGCCAATTTTTTCCGCCGACAAAAGCCATCCAACCCGTGCGCGCGGTGAGGAAGAAGTTGCCGCCCGTGTTTTTCACGCCGCCCGCGCTATAGCTGACCTGGCCCGTATAAAGACCGAGTCCCAAACTCCAGCGCTCATTGCCGCCACCCAGTAGCCCGCGGCTCAGATTCCCCACATAATCGCCGCTCAGGGCAAAACTTTGCTGGGACAGCGGCGAACTCGTGCCGGTATTGATGCTGCCGCTGATGCTTTGCCCAAAACTGAGGTCCACAGCCACGCCGGCAAAGGCCGGGGCGCTACCCAGGCCAAAAGCCAAAAGAATGAGGCGCAAGCGGGTCATGGGAGTCCATTCGGATAAAGTTATGCGGGCATTCTCCCCATTATAGGTGGGAAAAGAAAGCCCCGGCAATGGGCAGGGCAAATCCTTGGGATTTTAGCAGGAAAGCTGGCGAATGCGCAAAATTGCGGTAAACCCTTAATCCTTCTCGAAATTTGGGACACCTCCCGGGAAAACTTGTGGGCTAGAAAAAGAAAAGTTAACCGGTGCACCTGTTGACATTCCTATTGTTGAAGCTGAAATGGAGTTGATAATGAAGCTGAAGAACATGCGGCCCCTATCCCATCACCGACTCAAACCCTGGATGCACATGGCTCTCGCGCTGGCAAGTCTGTCCAGCATCTATGCCTGTCAACCCTCGACCAAACTGGAAAATCTGCGGCATGGCGTTCCCGCCAGCATCGTTCCCGGCAGTTATAAGCTGACGGTCGATGCGGAAAAGAACGATGATGCATCCCTGGTTGCGATTGGCGAAGATGCCAAGGCCGTCGCGGAAGAACAGGGCTGCGAATTCGATGGCCTTCAACCCTTGTCCTGGGAACCAGGAGCCATCTCCGCGGATCTTGCCTCGACTTACCAGCTGAAACTGAAAGGCTGTGATCAGACCGAGGACCAGGTCGCGGACACTCTGCGCAAACTTCAAACCCTGGAAAGCATCAAAGACGTCGAAGCGGAAGCCTCGATCCAACTCGCAGTCGCGGAAAATGACCCCTACAAGAGCCGTCAGTATCACCTTGATAAGATCAAGCGTGAACAGACCTGTGATCTTTTGGGCGGCAAATCCGGTCAGCAGGTGATCGTGGCCGTTGTGGACTCGGGTGTCGACAAGGATCATGCGGACCTGCAGAGCCAGTTCCTGCGTGATGCCAATGGCCAGGTGATCGGCGCGAACTTCGTCGGCAAAGGTGCCAGCGGCCGTCCCGATACCAACTGGGATGACCAGAATGGTCACGGAACGCACGTCGCCGGCCTCGTCGGTGCGGCAGCCAATAACGGCGTCGGTGTCGTCGGTGTCGCGTCCTGCGCGAACGTGAAGATCATCCCTGTCCGTGTTATGGATGCCAGTGGCCGCGGTTCTTCGATCGAAATCGATCGCGGTGTGCAGTGGGCTGCGGCTCAAGGCGCTGACATCATCAACCTCTCACTCGGTGGCAATAACTTCTTTGCTCAACCGAAAAGCTCGCACCCCAGCGCTCTTTATTCGGACCTTGCCAGCAAGGGCGTCATCGTCTTTGCAGCGGCGGGTAACGAAAGCCTACGCCTTGGTGTGAACAACGGTCGCGGTTATGCCTACAGTTATCCTGCGTCTTATGACAATGTGATCTCTGTCGCCGCAACCGATTCCCGTGATGCTCTGGCTGGTTTCTCGAACCGCGGTGCAACCGTTGATATCGCGGCTCCTGGTGATCAGGATGTTTCCACCTATATGGGTGGCGGTTACAAAGCCTTGAGCGGAACGTCGATGGCCAGTCCTGTGGCCGCTGGTGCTTACGCATTGGCTCTGAGTATCGCCCGCACCTCGCCCAAGGAACGTCTGAAGCACAATGATCTTCAGTCTCTCCTTATGAAAGCCGTGCGGACCAGCAACCTGAGATCCGACGTCGCGTCGGGCGGTGTGATGGATACTCTGGCTCTGACCAATGCGCTCCTCGCTGGTCGCAGTCCTGACAATGAGACCCCTTCGATGCCGGCTCCTAATCCGACGCCTGCACCGAAGCCCACCCCAACGCCTGAGCAGCCGGCTCCTACCCAGCCGACTCCAAGCGGGATGAGCTTTGTGGGTCTTACCGATGGTCAGACTCTCTATTCCGCCACACGCTTTGCTGTGACGGGCTGGCCCAAGGATAGGACGGTGCGGATCTACCTTTACTGGGTAACCAGCAGTGATCCTACGCCTTACTCCTTCGCAACCCTGGATCGCAGCGACCTCGATGCGACCGGGACCAAGGTTCAGACTCCGGATTCCTATTATCTATATGGTAGCGGAACGCTGGTGGCTGAAGCGGTCGATAGTCGCGGTCAGCAGCTTCAGCTGATCCGGATTCGCCTGAACGGCCGTTAATAAAATCCTGCTTGAAACCTTACCGGAAGGGCCTAACGGCTCTTCCGGTAAGCGCATTTTCAGCCTTTTCCGTAAGTTTCTTCATACCTTTCCCCCGAACTGGCTATTCTGCCCTCGGCAAAGATTTTGGAATTTTCACAATTCTTCCTCGCTAAGTCTTCAGAAGCCATACCTAAATTAAAAAGCACCATGAGACCCTAAAGAATTTCGCCGTTTTGCCGATATTACAACATAGCTTTTTGTTGACTCTTCAGACTCTCATGACAAGGGGTTAGGGAACTATGAAACACTTCGCATCAGGATTATTGGTGACTTTGCTCCTGAGTATGCCGGCTTTTAGCGCAGGCACTGATGACCTGTCCAAGGCCAAAGCTCAGGTAGCGTTTGTTTACAAGCGTTTGGCCGGTGTCCCAGCCTCTAGCGCTGACATCAACACATGGGGTGCAGGTCTTGTCGCAGCTGCTGACAAAGCCGCCTACCTCACCGACGTTGTAGCCAAGGCAGCGACCGAGAACGACAAGTTCTACTCGGTGACTGTTTTGAACTTCGCACAAATAGAGGCGAGCGAAGAACGCGCTCTGTCCGATGGATCGGGGGCTACCAACTCGATCGGCGTGTTGAATGACTTGACCGCAACCGTCATCGGTATGGTTCGCGACGAGAAGGACTACCGCGCGATCCTTTCGGATGACGTGCTGTACATCCCGACCGGCGCTGCTTATGCCGCTGGTACAAACGCGATCTACGATACGCTTTATGCCAACGTGAAAAATGGCACTGCCCCACTCGGAAGTAGTTTGACCGCCACCACGCAGACAGGCGCCACTGGCCTCAGCGTTCAAGCTGGTATCTTCACCCTCCGCGGTTTCGGTTCGGTCTACTATGATGCCGGTACCAACCGCGCAGCCTTCCGCTTCACTTCGATGAACTACCTGTGCCGTGACTTGGAAGCCCTTTCCGATGTTTCGCGCGCAGACATCTATGTTCGTAAAGACGTGGATCGCGCTCCCGGTGGTGACGCGACCAAGTATCGTACCGAGTGCGTGGGTTGCCATGCAGGTATGGATCCTTTGACCAACGCCTTTGCTTACTATGACTTCGTAGTGCCAGCTCAGGCGAACGCCCCAGCTGCCATCACGATCGCAACGGCTCCGGTTCCCAAGATGAACCAGAACGCTGACGTGTTCCCACTCGGCAAAACTGTGGAAAACGATTCCTGGAAGAACCTCTGGCGTGAAGGTATCAACGCTGATATCTGGGAATCCACTGATCCTGTCAAGAACGAAGGTAACGGCGTGAAGTCGTTCGGCCAGTTGCTCGCGAACTCGAAAGCGTTCCCGAACTGTATGGCTCAACGCGCTTACAAGACTGTCTGCTTGAAGGACCTTTCGATCAAAGACGCAACAATCACACGATTGGGCGCCGAGTTCGCAAAGACCTTCAACATGAAAGAGCTGTTCAAGGAAGTTGCCGTGGATTGCGGCAGCAAGATCGGCATGTAAGAGCAGTCAGTAACAACGCTACTTTAAAGACGTAATAGAAAGGATCAAAGAAATGGTAATCTCAAGAAAGAGTTTGACTATATTCGGACTGGCACTGAGCGCTGCTCTTTTTGCCAACGGCTGTTCGACCAAGAAGCCCAACAAAGGTCCCGTGGTCTCCACAGGTACTGAAGATGGTGTTGGTGAACCAGGTACCCCTGGTGACGAGCCTGGTACCGATGGAACGACTTCCAAGAAGCCCAGCAAAGTTGAAGAACTTGCGAGCGCTTACGGTATCCTGAACTTCCGTCAGGTCGCAGCGACTCTCAATGCCCTGACAGGCGTGCAGCTGAACGCTCCTGCAGCGGCTGGCGGCATCGCACCTCAGGCGGAATACACCCGCGCTCTGTCCGCTTTGCCAACCGATCACTCAGCGGCAGCCATCTCCGCTGGTAAAGTCGCTTCGCTGACGAAGCTGGCCTCCACGTATTGCGATGTGCTCGCGAACAACGCTCAGTTGCTCGGAGCCAAATTCCCTGGTTTGACTCTCGCCGCGGTTCCAGCTGACTCGGCAGCCTTCGCCAAGACTTTGGTGGACGGCTTCTACGGTCCTGAAACGGCTCTGCAAGGTCCACGCGCTGCCGACATCGCAACTGTTGCAGCCACTGTGGATGCACTGAAAGGTATCACGGGCGCAACTGGCCCCGGCATCTTCATGGCAACCTGCGCAGGTATCGTAGCGAGCGGTGAGTTCTTCGTCTACTAAGACGATACGGTTCAGCAGGAACGTACAAACGGGAATGAATTTTTCATAACAGCATTAAAAATACGGGGTAATGGATATGAAATTTACAAGCAGAAGAGAAGAAATCCTGGCTAAACTCGCCGCGAAAGAATCCGCCGAGAAAGCCGAAAAAGCTGATAAGACTCAGCGCGCAATCGAAGCGGATGCTTCCAAGCCCGCTTTGCACGCTGACCATAAACTCCCAACCACGCGCCGTGAACTCCTCAGCGCTGGTCTGGTGAGTGGTTTGAGCTTCGCGGTCGTACCCAGCATCCTCAGCACTTTCGGTCAGCAAGCTCTTGCTGCACCCAACTGTGCGAAAGGTGGAGCTGCTGGTGCAGCCGGCGCGAAACTGCCAGGCTACCTGCACGTTGAACTTTCCGGTGGTCCAGCACTGTCCGGTAAC
>NZ_DASTAT010000032.1 GCF_035712445.1 Oligoflexus sp.
TGTAAATCATCTGCAGAGGCTTCGGATTCCGGGGATTCACCAGAAAAAGGTTGTCCCACTTGGTTTTCAGCGTGGCAGGAATTTCAAAGGCCGCCGCGAAAGGATAGCCGCTGTTTGGCAAAGCCAACTTTTGGCGTCTCAAAAGATTCACCATCAGTCGCGAATAATAGCGCGGATACTCCGAGCCTTTCACGGGCTTCAACTTCAGCTTCTTGACCATCACCTTTTCCACAGCTTCTCCATTCCCAAAACAATAGAAAGATCAGCTCAGAGATACACGAACTGGGCCAGGAAATGGCTCCAGAGGTTTCGGGGGATTAGCCCATAAAACCGCTGAGAACATGACAGGACTGTTAGTCTTTACGACAAACCGAAGGCTCCAACCCTTCTTTACGCCAGGACATTTTTCCCAGACTCAAGAAAGGACCCAAACTACGAAACCAGCCTCTGGCTCATGGTTTTCAGGCAATTTCCGAAAAAATATCTGGAGGATACCGTGTCGCCACGCGTGCTTTTACAAATCAGCCGCGGGTCCTGGGAAAACCGGAACCCGAATACGTTTCATCAGCTCCTGCTGCTGAAAATGATGCTCGGCAGCGCCGTGCTTGGTATTCTCATTCCTCTTTATGTCACAGTCTTCGTTCGTGCGCGCCTCGATCACATTTTCATTCTGCAAACACTTTTGTGGGTTGTCTGCTCGATAGCCTACGTCCGGGTTCGTCACGACCGTCAGGTGTATCCCGCCAGCCTTTTGCTCATCAATCTTATCACGGCTCTTCTGCTGTCGATTCTCATCACCTCGCGTCTTGGCGATATTTCCGGCGCTTACGCTTATGTCGTCACCCTGCTGATGGCCGCTTCCTTTCTTCTGGGTCCGCGCTTTGCCCTGCCCTACGTTCTGCTTTTTCTTGGCTTTTACGTGGCAGTGGCCACCGGGTTCTGGGATTACCTTTTCCCCGGATCCATGCCGGCCCTTCATCCGCGCCGCACCTCGCTTTATGTCGATCGCATCCTCGGGATCCTCGGCGCTTTCGGTTTGGCTTATATGTTTGACCGCATGAAGATCAGCCAACAGAATCGCCTCAAAGAGCAGGAGCAGGAAGTGGCGATGAAAGAAAAGCTCCTGTCCATCAACCGCATGGCCGGCGGCATTGCCCATGAAATCAACAATCCTTTGACCATACTCCTCGGTTATCTCGAGCTTCTTGAACGTCATGATTTTAATAAAAAAGATCTGGAAAGGATCAATCCGCGCATTCAAATGGCCGCCAAACGCATTCAGTTCGTGGTGTGGAGTTTGAATCAGGTGAATAACACAGGCAGCAAAAAAGGGGGCGTCGCGCCACTGGCTCAGGCCCTGGAAGACCTCCGTCTGCGCGTCCGTGATCTGAACGCAAAGATTCCGCTCGAAATGGACAAGGCCGACGGCATCAAGATTCGCCTGCCTGCCGAGGATCTTCAGAACGTTCTTTATACAGTACTTGAAAACGCCTTTGAGGCCCTGGCGCAAAAACCGGATGCCATGGTGCGGCTCAAGGTGCTGCCTTTCGGCGAGATGGTTCAGATTGAAGTCTGGGATAACGGTGATGAAGTCAATCCCGCCGACCTGCAAAAATTCACCGATCCCTTCTATAGCACGAAACTCGACCGTCCCGGTCGCGGCATGAGCCTCGCCCTTTCTTCGTCCATCGTTCATGCCGTCGGCGGTCAGCTCGTCTTCCGCCGTGAAGGCAACTGGACCGTAGCGACACTCACTCTTCCCGGTTATGATGCGGCCTTGTTAAACGCTGTCTGAAATCACGCGCGGGCGGCTGCACATGACGCAAAGCTCGACCGCGGTTGGCCTGGCAACTTTAGGTATTTTCCGGACTCGGTTTCTCATGCTAGCTTCCAGCCATAGTCTTTGCCATAACTGGGCCCGGCCCGGAACTGCCTCGAGGGATGGCTGCCATGTTGAATATTCAGGAACACAATAGGAAGGCCTGGAACACGCAGGCGCGCTTTGGCATTCAATGGTCAGAAAGTGTCAGCGATGGGGAAATGGATGCGGCTCGTCAGGGCGATATCCGCCTGCATCTGAGTCCGACGCAACCTGTCCCAAAATCCTGGCTCGGTGAGCTGGACGGCCGCCGCGTGCTGGCCCTGGCTGCCGGTGGTGGACGCCAGGCCCCGCTCCTTGCGGCGGCTGGGGCCCGTGTGACGCTGATTGATATTTCGGAAGAGCAGCTGGCACGTGATGCCACCATCGCTCATCGCTGGCACCTTGATCTGGCCATGCATCGCTGCTCAGCCGACGATCTTGATTTTTTGCAGGACGCCAGCTTCGATTGCATTGTTCTGCCGCTCGCCAACTGTTTTTTTGAAAGGCTGGAACCCGTCTGGAAACATTGCGCGCGACTTCTTGTTCCCGGCGGCCGCCTGCTTTATGCGTTCATCAATCCTCTGGCCTGGAGCTTTGATTTTGTGAAAGCTCAGGCCGGCATCTTTGAGCTGAAATATCCGGTGCCCTATTCTGACCAAAAAAGTCTCGATAGCGAGGATTTCAAACGCTTCGTCTACCCCGAGGTTCCGATGGAATTCGGGCACAGTCTGAGCGATCAGATGGGGGCGCTGATGCGGGAAGGCTTTATGCTGGCGGATATGTTCGAAGATCATTGGCAGCCGCTGGAAGCTTTGGATAATTTCTTTCCGCCGCTGATCAACGCCCTGGCCATACGCCGCGCATAGGCGGCGTCCGTTCCTAGAGCTCCACCACGATTCCAATTTCAAAAACCTGGTCGGCCGGCAGTTTGAAGAAGTCGGTCGCCTTTTGGCTGTTGCGGGTCATGAAGGAAAAAAGATGCTCCCGCCAGCGAGCCATGCCGGGCCTTTTGGTGGACACCAGCGATTCCCGTCCCAGGAAATAAGTGACATCCCGCGCATCGTAGGGGAAGAACTGACCCAGCGAGCGTTCCAGGCATGCGGGCACATCCGGCATTTCCATGAAGCCGTAACGAATTATCGCCGAATAAATCCCGGGGTGAACGGATTTGATTTCGATCTGATCATGTTCCGCGACGTAGGGGATGCTTTCCGTGACGACGGTCAAGAGTATCGTGTTCTCATGCATGACATGATTATGCCTTACATTGTGCACCAGAGAAGGCGGGGTGCTATCAGGCACGCTGGTCATGAAAAGCCCGGTGCCCGGCACGCGATGCAGTTTGTCAGCCACCAGCTGCTCGATAAAGCGATTCACCGGCAAAGCCTTCTGCTTCAGGCGCTGACCCAGAATATAGCGGCCGCGACGCCAGGTCGTCATTGAAGTAAAAATGAAGAGGGCGATCACCAAGGGAATGAAACCGCCTTCAAACAGCTTCACAAGGTTCGCCACCAGGAACGAAAGATCGACCAATAGGAGCGCCGCGGACACCAGCAGCGCGAGCCAGGGTCTCCATTTCCAAAGATCGCGCGCTACATAATAGATAAGGATGGTGGTTATCACCATGGTGGCCGTGACCGCCAGTCCGTAAGCAGCCGCAAGACGACTCGATGAACGGAAGACCAGAACCAGCGTCACCGTTCCAAACAGCATGGCCCAGTTGATGAAAGGAACATAGATCTGACCGATGGCCAGACTCGATGTATGCGTGATCTTTTGTCGCGGCAAATAACCCAATTGGATAGCCTGGTGCGTCAGCGAATAGGTTCCTGAAATCAAAGCCTGCGAGGCGATGATCGCGGCCATCGTCGACAGAAAAACCAGCGGCATCGTTGCCCAATTGGGAGCGAGCAAATAAAACGGATGGTGAGACGCCTCTGGGGACTCAAGTAAAAGCGCGCCTTGTCCGAAATAGTTCAGCGCTAAACTGGGAAGCACCACGAAAAACCAGGCGATATTGATGGATTTGCGACCGAAGTGCCCGATATCAGCGTAAAGTGCCTCCCCGCCCGTCGCCACCAGAAAGACGGCTCCAAGAGCAAGAAAGCCGTGCCAGCCGTTGTCGATGAAAAAACGGATGCCATAAAAGGGATTTACGGCTTTAAGGACAGCAGGGTTATGGCTGATTCCGCCTAAACCCAAAACGCCGATCGTCAGAAACCAGACCAGAATGATAGGACCGAAGGCCTTGCCAATTTTATCGGTCCCATATTTTTGAGGGAAAAAGAGCAAGCACAGTACAAGCACAGCGATAGGAACGACGTAGGGTTTGAAAAGAGGGGTGGAAACTTCCAGACCTTCGACCGCGGACAAAACGGAGATGGCTGGCGTAATGACCCCATCCCCGTACAAAAGAGCCGCTCCAAAAAGTCCCAGAAAGATCAGCAGTTTTTTCGGATCACGGCCCTCAAGCTTCGGCTTCGGATGGGCCAGCGCCATCAGGGCCAAAACGCCCCCTTCGCCACGGTTGTCCGCTCGCATGACGTAGAGGACATACTTGAGGGAGATGACGATGATCAGAGCCCAAAAGACCAGCGAAAGAATACCGAGGACATTATCAGGTGTGACGGGGAGGCCGGAATTATGATGGAAGCATTCCCGCAACGCATACA
>NZ_DASTAT010000033.1 GCF_035712445.1 Oligoflexus sp.
GCAGCGCTTCCTTTTCCTTGTGACCGTGTTCATTTTCGACTTCCAGCTTGCGGCAAAGCGCACGGGCTTCATGGAGCTGGTCGATCAGGATTTTTCTGGTTCGGAAGAGATCGGCAAAGATAGCAACCTTGGCCTTCAGCACCGCCGGGTTCAAGGGTTTGACGATATAATCGACAGCACCCGAGCTATAGCCTTTGTAAACAAAGTCCATATCATCCGCGACTGCGGATACGAAAATGATGGGCGTATGCATATAATTTCGCGTTCCGCGAATGAGCTTGGCGCATTCAAAACCATCCATGCCAGGCATCATGACATCCAAAAGGACAACGGCAAATTCCTCGTTGTGCAAGCTTGCAAGAGCCTGGGCACCCGATGCGGCTTCGACCAAATGGTAATCCAGTCCGCCCAGAATCGCCCGCAGGACATCGAGGTTTCGCTGTTGGTCATCGACCAGGAGGACCGGGACTTTTTCCTTGGGTTGTTCTAGCAGCATGTCGAGCCTCCTTATCAATGCCTTCAGGCACTTTCTCAGAAATGTATAGGCGACACCACAGCCACCCCGCAGAATGCAGTGCAAGAAGCGGGCAAAAAAAATGATGGTGCAAAATTTTTTTATGAAGGGCCGTAGCCAGGCAGGTGCGTCAAAAACTAAAAAGCCGAAGCACCAGGATTTAGGTACTTCGGCTTTTTTTCCCAGATGGTCGGGGCGACTGGATTCGAACCAGCGACCACACGCCCCCCAGACGTGTGCGCTACCAGACTGCGCTACGCCCCGACACTTGGGAGAATGCGTTTTTACTGCAATTCCGGGGGCCGATCAACCGGGAATTACAGGGCTTCACTAGAAAATCGGAACCTATTGACGCACTGAAAGACGAAGTTTGTGCGCTGAGAACGAAAAAATGTCGCCCCCATCTAGCCCCAGGACGCGCTGTCGGCTAAAAAATGACGGGCTATAAACCGGGAGATCCCCATGCTTCAAGCTTTTGCCTGGTTCATCACCATCCTTCTCACCTGCTCTGCCCCGCTGCGCGCTGCGGAGCAGAAAACCATGACCTATCCCAACGGGGATGTTTATACGGGCGAGTTCAAAAATGGCCAGCGGCACGGCCGGGGGCTCATGAAGTATGCGAACGGGCGCGAGTATCACGGTGAGTGGAGTGCCGATCAGCGTCAGGGTTACGGTGAGCAGACCTGGAAAGATAATCCGAAATATATATCGTACCAAGGATACTGGACGCAGAATCTTCCGAATGGCACAGGCAGGCTCACTTTCCGCTCGGGACAGATCTATAACGGAGGTTTCAAGGATGCACGCTTTCAAGGTGAAGGTTGGATCGTTTATCCCAACGGGGATGTGGAGCATGGGAACTACGTTCAGAATAAACGTGAAGGGGAATTCATCAAACGCACACCAGATGGCAAGCGCTGGAAGGAATTCTATGTTGGAGATCAAAGGAAGTCGGTGACGAAGTTGGAAGGGGCAACCCGGAATAAAGTTATCAATCGAGGAGCCTTCGCCCAGGAGCTGGATGACTCTCGAATTCCCATTGGTTTGAAAGTCAGAGGCTTCGGAGACAACACCGACCTTCCCCGCCTCGGCATTGAAGTCGGGGACGTGATCCAGGAACTCTGCGATTTGCGCATGGCAACAACCCTCGACTATCAGAGAGCCGATCTCATACTGCAGAAGAAGGAAAAACCCTGCACAGTGAAAGTTCTGCGCAAGGGCCGAGCTCTTACATTGAACGACATATACGGACCGTCAAAACTTTGACGCCCGGATGAGCATTCTCAAAAACCTACGCGCCCTGCCCGCAACTCAACCCCCTTTGCTCATTCTTCTTTCACAAACATCCCGCGTCCCAACCTGCTCAAGAGGCTTGACCCTCCTTTGGTCAGAAATTTGGCGGCCTGCCCAGCTCTGAAGAGCCTGATTAAGATGTACATAGGAGAATCACGCCATTCAGGAAGGTTGTGCCATGCGTCTCGCAACCGTAGCTTTACTCTTAAGCATCGCGACCTGGACCAGTCTCGGATTCAGCCAATCCGAGACCGAGATCCAGACCGTTGATTCCGATGCGACCTTTCCCGCCACACCTCTGGTGAAAGCGCAGTCGGAGTTTTGGATCAAGGTCTTCCGCCGCTATAAGAGTTCCGCGACCATCATTCATGATCCGGAGTTTGTCGACGTCATCATTGATGTGGTCGACTACGATAACTTCAAAAAGAAGTTCAACAATGGCCGCCCGTTCAATCGGAACGAAAAGCGTGAAATCCTGAATCGCTACGTCGAGCGCTATCAGATCGCCATCAACCGCCTGCAAAAAATCGGCAAAAAAGCCCTGGAATATGGCCCAATGGAGCAGCGCGTCCTGCAGGTCTACAGCAAACGCAAGGAAACCCTCTCGCGTCTTTTCACCGAGGAAATCTATCTGCGCACCCAGCAGGGTCTCGCCGATGAATTCGAACGCGCGGCAGACCGGGCCAATGTTTATCTGCCCTATATGGAACGCATCTTTAAAAACCGTGGCCTGCCCCACGAGCTGACACGCATTGCGTTTGTGGAATCCATGTTCAATCGAGAAGCACTCTCGAAAGTCGGAGCCTCAGGCGTCTGGCAGTTCATGCCGGATACTGCGCGTCTTTACATGACGGTGAACAGTTACATTGATGAGCGCCGCTCACCCCTCAAGGCATCCTATGGTGCTGCGATGCTTCTGGAGCAGAACAATAAACTCCTGAAAGCCTGGCCTTTGGCCATCACCGCCTATAACCACGGCGCAGGCGGCATGCAAAGAGCCATTCGCACGGTCGGCTCGCGCGATCTTGATGATATCATACGCCGCTACCAGGCCGGCAGCTTCGGCTTTGCCAGTCGGAATTTTTATAGCGAGTTTCTGGCTGCGAGACAGGTTTACAAGGACCTTTATGAAAAAGAGAAAGTGGCCCATAAAAACCCGATGAAGATCGACCACATCCGCCTCGACCGGCCCGTTTCGGTGCATCAGCTCATCACCAGCACGCCCCTGAATCAGGACGTTTTGAAAGAGTATAACGCCTGCCTCCTGCCCAAGTCTTTTGCCAACAAACATCAGCCCCTGCCGGTTGGCTTTGAAATTATCGTGCCGCAGACCATGTCGGATCAGGTCCGCCGATCGCTGAAGACCATGCGCAACCCCACAGTGGCGAGGGGGAATTGATATGCAAAAGCTTCCCGTCCTCCTGATCACAGGTCTTCTCTGCCTCGGCGCCTCGGCCCCCAAGCGCAGCGAAAGCACGGAAAATATCCTCGATCGCCTGGAACGCAAGCTGATGGAGCAGGAGGCGGCAACCCTTCGCATCACAGCGCCTCCGCAATCGGGAAACAAAAACAGCAAGGCCCCCGTTCAGCGTTTCGATATGCCCGCCAGTGTCATGGCCGCGCCTCTGCCGCATGAATCCGGCTTTGATAGCATAGCCAAGGACCTTCGTGAGCTGGAGCAGGACGCGGATGAGCTGTCGGGTCAGGTTGAAAAGCTGAAAGCTGATTTTCTGGCCATGGCCGACAAGGGCAACTTTGTGGAAATCAAACTCGTGATTGATGATCCCAATGCCATGGTCGTCCGTTCCATGGCTCTGACCATCGATAAGCATCCTGTCTATGAAACGCAGGATCGCGAAGGTCAGTGGATACCGGGTCCGGAAGTCCTGCTCTACGCAGGCCCCATGGAACCCGGAACGCATGAGCTGAATCTGAAAGGCCGCATTGTACGCCGCTATGAAAGCAACGTGCCGCTCGATCAGAATCTTTATCATGCCTACGATCAAAATCTACAGGTGGTGGTCCCAACGGGAGCTTTCCGTCAGGGTTATCGATTGAAACTCGCGAAACCTGAAAAGCAGAACATCCATGCCCAGGCTGTCTTGGAAAACTATCAGATTCCCTAAGAAACGCTGTTCCGCGCTTCTTGCCCTGCGACTCGGCTTAACGGGTCTCGCCGCGCATTGGCCTTCACTTCATGCCGCGGAAATTCGTGATGACCTGCCCCAGGCCATCATGCAGCTTCAGGAACGCATGGAAGCCTTGAAGGCCTCGGAAGACAAGGAGCCCATGGGCGTCGTTCTTCATAGCGTGGATCAGGCCTTTACGCTCGCGGAACAGAATCTCAAAGACCGTGAATACATCGCTGTCATTCGCAACCTCAACTTTGTTTTGAATCAAGCGCCCCAGCTGCCACAGGAACGCTATATGCGGGCCCAGTATATGCTGGGTTCCGCTTATGAAGAACTGAAGCAGATCAGCCGCGCAGGCAAGGCCTGGCTTCGCTATCTCAGCAGCTATACGACGCAAAAAGGCGACGATACGCTGCGGCTTCTGGAAGTCATCCGCCGGGTTCTTCTGATTCAGGAGCAGCTCGTCGAAAGTCAGAGAGCCCAGCTGCAAAGACTCCTGGCCGATATCACGGCCCTGCAGATGGCTCCCGAGATCCGCGCAGAAATTCACCTCCTGGCTGCAATTTCGGCCATTCATAATCGCAACTATCGACTGGCCGACAGCTGGCTCGAAAAAGTCCGATCGACCAAAGCTTCGGAAAGACTTTGGGCGGAAGCCTCGTTTTACGCAGGCATGAGCGCCATGCAGCAGGGCCGGGAACAGGACGCCGAAAAACTTTGGCTGGAAGTCGCAGGAGCCGAGGGCGAATCCCTGATCATGATCCGCGACCTTGCGTCCCTCAATCTGGGCCGACTCTATGCGGCGCGTAAAATGCCGAAGAATGCCGTGCAGTGGTATGCAAAAGTTAAATTCCCTGGCCTGACGAGCCGTCTCGCGGCCTATGAAGTGACCTTGCTTCTGGCTCAGAATCAGCAGTGGGCCGAGGCCAGTCAGTTCGCTCAGAGTTACATCAGCAACTATCCCAATACAGAGGAAGCCTTTGACCTGAAGGAAAGGCTGCCGCTTTTTCTGTCCCAGGCGGGGCATCTTGATCTGGCGGAAACCCAGATGCGGGATCGCGATCGTGGCCTGACGGAACTCAAGGACTGGCTTGAAGCCACAACGCGCGGCCGTCTTTCGATGGCAGGCTCTGACCTGAAGGACGTCGATGAACATATCGAAGTCTATGCGATCAGCTCACCCACGATTGACCGTAGCCGTGGACTCTTTCAAAAACTCGACTACCAGGCGCAGATTCTGCAGGAGCATCGCAATGAACTCCGCAGCATGATGCTGACTCTTGGCCGGGTCCTGGATCCCGATCTGCGTCCGCGCGTTGTGAATCAGAACCGCCAGCTGAATCTGCTGCTTGATGAATGGGCCCAGGTCGGTGAGCGGCTGATCGCCGGTGAACGCGAACTTTATGGCAATCAGCTCGCGGCCTCTGAACTCGTGACGCTCGACCGTTCCCAGGCCCGTCGGCTGAAGCTGAAGGACATCAGCCAGGAGTGGCGCAGAAAACCCTCCACGGTCTGGCAGGATCTCAGCCGCACGTCCCTCCGCCTTGGTGAACTGGCCAGACGTCTTGAAATCCATCAGGCGGCGCTGGCTCCCATCCTTCTGAAAGGCGAGAGCACCAATCACAGTAAGCTTTTGGAACAGGCCCAGTACAGCAAAGACCTGCGCAATCAGATCGCCTCGCTTCAGGCGCGGGCCCATGTCCTGGTTGAAAAGCATCGACGCACGATGCTGGCTCAGCAGCTCAAGGACTCGCCTTATCAGTTGACCCGCAAACGTCTTCTTTTGAATGCGCAGGAATTTTTGGATGCGGAGGCCATCTTCTCGCGCCGCCGTGATCAGTTTCATCACCCCATGAAAAAACATGCGCAGGAAGACTATCAGCTGACCTGGAATGGTTTCCGCGCGGTGGCCGGCCAGGTTTTGAATTATATTCATCAGCAGGAAAAAAAGGAAAAAGACTGGCTCGATGCGCAGCTGAAAACATTTGATCGACTCAATCAAAAGCTTTCGGAACTTCGCGGGCGCGAGCTGGAATTGGAACGTCGACTTGGGACTTTGTCCGGCCAGGCCTGGCCATCGGTCATGGATCACCTGAGCTTTCATATCAATGAGCAGCAGGCACGGGCCAAAAAATGGATGGCCGATCTGCAGTGGCAGCGTTCCCTGAATCAGGCTCAAAAAAGGGCCGAGCAAACACGAGAACAGGAACGCAAGGAAACAGATCTTCAGGAAAGCCTGAAGGATCTGGAACTGGAGGGGGCATTGCATGAATAGTAGCCGCTTTTTAACCCTATGCGCAGGAGTGCTCCTGTCTCAGCTGATGCAGGCTGCCGAGCTGCGCCCTGAAGTTCCCGACCCGGAATCAGTGCAGGCTTACAGTCAGTTCTGGCTGTCCTTCGATGACTACGAAAATCATCGAAGAAACAGTGAGCAGAGTCAGAAGATGGGAGCCTGGGATCAGATTCGCCAGGAATTTTCCTATCAGGATGCGGCGGCCCGTGATCGCGAGCTCGACCTTCTGCAGGAAGCCGCAGCACGTTACAAACTTCATCTGGAAAATCATCCGCAAGCCGGCAACGCGCCTTATGTAAAACTGAATCTGGCGCAGATTCAGGCCAATATCGCCAGTCTCCGTGATGAGCAGAGCCCCAAATCCGGTGATGCCAATCGCAAGATTGCCCTCACCATCCTGGCTGAAATCAGCAAGGAGCACCCCGGCTTTGCCCTGCAGGAGGAATCGCAGTATCTCAGGGCCACCCTTCTGGAGGGCCTCGGACAGAATGAAACAGCCTTCACCATCTGGCAGTCGCTGGCGGCGAAAGCCCGCAACTCCATCTTCGGCGTCCATGCCTTCCTTGCTGTCGGCGATCATTATTTTGCCAAGGAAAAACCCCTGGACGCTTTGAAAGCGTATCGCAAAGGTCGCGGACTTTTGCAGGGCCTTGAGGTGAAGGACAAGGACATTGAGCTGCTGCGCTTTCAGTATCGCATGGCGTGGGCTGCCTATCGTTCTGCGGAACTGGAGCAGTGCATTGCCACCGCTGTCGAACTTTTGGAACCTGGCCATGAATTCCGCAATCTGCGCGTGAAGCAAAAAGTCGAAAGTGATGCCGTGGAACTGGCCGGTGATGCCCTCTTTGAAAAAGATGATATGCCCGCGATTCGTTCGACGCTGCAGAATAAACTGATTCGTGGTCATGCGGCCGCCATCGGCCTTAGGATCATGAACCGGCAGATGGGCCTCGAAAACAAGGAAAAGCTCTTGGAGATCGGCCCTTTCCTGGTCGAAAACTATCCAAAAGCCAAGGAAATGCCTGAAATCCTGATGCTGCTCGCGAATGTCTACAAGGAGCAAAAGCAGGAGGAACGTTACCTTGCGACTCTGGAACGTCTTTCTCTCCTTCTGCCCGGCAACAGCCTCTGGCGCAATCAGCAGCAGTCCGATCCGCAGACGATTCAAAACATGGAAGAAAAATCCATGGCGGCGACCCAGCTCCTGGCCGCGCAGTCCTATGAGCAGGGCATGGTGCAAGGATCACCCGCGAGTTTCAAAACCGCGTGGACTTATTACGACAACCTGATTCGCAGCAAACCCCAGCATCCCGAAGCGGAAACCTGGAAACTGCGGCGCGCGCATTCGCTTTATTTTTCCGACCAGTGGGCCGAGGCGGACAAGGCCTATGAAGCCTTTAAAAATGATCGTCAGGTGACCGCGGCGAACCTTGAAGTGGCATCCTATCAGCAGATCCTGGCTCGGGAAAAAATCTGGCGCCAGTCCCTGCAAAAAACCGCGTCCCATCGCGGGACGCCTGGCAAGGATCCACTCGTTATTGAAAAGCTACGGAAGCTGGAGCAGGGGATCGACGAGTTTGCTGACCGTTTCCCTGGGCGCCCGCACACAGTCGATCTTCTTCTTCTGGCAGCGTCCGCCAATCGTGATCTTAATAATTACGGTGAAGCGGAAAAATACTGGAGCCGCTCCCTCCTTTCCGAGCCATCACCCGGGCAAAGGACCCTTGCGATTCGTGGACTCGTTCAGGCGCGGATTAAGAATGGTGCGCCCGAGGACATCGTGGCTTTGACGCGTAACTATCTGAAACTGGAAAACTGGAATGAACTCGGCGCCGGTTTCGGTGGCGAGCTGAAAGGCGTCCTCTCCGCCGCGGCCAAGGACGCGGGAGAAAGCCTCAATAAGAAGGGCGAAGTCACGGAAGCCGGTCGCATGCTGCTGAGCCTGGCCGAAGAATTTCCCGATCTTCCCGACTATGACAGCATCTATCGCGATGGCGCCTATTATCTGGCCATTGGGGGAGCCTGGGGTGAAGCTCAGAAAGCCTCGGAAAAATATCTGGCGAAGAATGATCGGCCCAGGTCCGCAGATATGCTTTATTTAAAGGCCCGTTCGCAGGAATATCAGATGCGTTTCAGGGAAGCGTCCCACACCCATTTGGCCCTGGTTGAAAAATTCCCGCGCTATAGCCGAAGTCCTGGCAGCATTCAGCGCGCCGAGGATCTTGCGGTTGCCGAGGACGAATACAAAACCGCGGGTCGTGCGGCGATGCTGGCCGTTCAGTATCAGAAAAACCTCGATGGTCGCTATGCTGCCTATGTGCGCGCCTCGGGGCATTATAAGCAGACGCAGGCCTGGGACCAGGCTCTCTTGGCTTTGAATGAAGCGCAGAAGATATCCCGTCAGCCGGGAACCAAACTCAAAACCAAAATGGAAATTGCGCGCCTCATGCTGGCCAAAGGGGATCGTGAGGAAGCTGCGAATCTTTATCGGCAGCTGGCTCAGGAAACCGCAAGGCGTCAGGAGAATATCGATAAATCCACCTTCCAGGCCATAGCCGGTGAAGCGAACTTCCAGCTCGCGGAATTTGAGCGGCAGAATTTCGAAGCGATCGCGGCCAATCCCGAAGACGGCATCAACTCGCAGAAGCTGGAAGAAAAAGGCCTGCGACTTGAGCGAAGCCTTCAGTACTATGCCAAGGCCATTGCCACCCAGGATCCCGAGTGGGCTACTCGTGCTCGCTATGGAGCCGGTCAAACGGCTGAAAAAATGAGTCAGAGTCTCCGCACGGCCCTTGCCCGTCGCGACCGTTCGAATGATGGCGATTCCCGTTCGCTTCAGGATCAGGCGCAGCGCTGGCAAAGCCTGGCCCAGGAGTACTTCAGTCAGAACCTTCTGGCTCGCAATAAGGAGCCTCATCGCTTTAAAGACAGCATCTGGATCGAAAAATCCGCCATGAAGCTGTCCGGCATGGCCCCAGGTGGTCCCAAAACGGAAGAGAAAACCGAAGTTCCTGCTTCGGTTGGAACGTCCACACCTTACATGTGGAGTCACTGATGCGTGCATTATTAAGTTTGACCCTGGCCTGGACTCTGGTCGGCTGTGCCACGGAAGACGACAAGAATACTTTGGATGTGAATCTTCCTCCATCCAACCCCAATGTCCTGAGCATGACCCAAAAGCCTGAGTCCCTTGATCCGCAGCAGATTTTCAATTGGCAGCGATTTTACAAAAAAGCCCCAACGGCCCAGGATCAAAAGGCCATTGCCACCGCCGTGGAAGCCGCACCGCCGGTTACGATCGCCGATCGCCTTCGCCAGGCACGCAATGTCATGGCCCTCGGTCGCCGTCAGGAGGCCCGCCGCATTTATGAAAGCGTACTGCGCGATGATGCCGATCAGCTCGATGCCCAGCTGGAGCTGACTCATCTTTATCTGGCCGAAAATAATGTTGAGCGCGCCTTCGACTATCTGACGTCCATTCGCAAAATCCTCGGCGGCATGGAAAAGCCGCCACTGGATCAGACCTTTCGTTATCGCTATGCGCTGGCTCTGACTTATATCCAAAGTCAAAACCGCAAGAAAGGTCACGAGATCCTCACCGAATTGATGGAGCGCGACCCCACCTTCCTGCCCGCCTATGGGGCCCTGGCCCAGTCCTATCTGGAGCAGGAGAAGCTGGATGTAGCTGAATTCATTGCCAAACGAGGCCTCGATAAAGGCCCGGATGAACCGCGTCTGACCAATATCCTGGCCGTCATCGCCCTGCGCAGAAATCGTCTGGATGACTGCAAGGCCTGGCTGCAAAAAACTCTCGCGCAGAATCCAGACTATGTGCCGGCCCTTATCAACCGTGCAAACCTCGCCATTCAAAGACGTGAGTATGCGATCGCGGAAAACGATCTGCAGCGGGCCACGACCCTGGAGCCTTTGAATAGCGAAGTTCAGATCGCCCTCGGCCTTTTGATGAAACGCACAGGACGCATCAGCCATGCGAAGCTTGCTTTGGAGAAAGCGGTCGAGCTGGATCCCCAGAATGCCTTTGCCCGCTATCACCTGGCCGTCGTGCTGAGCGATGATTACAAGGACCGGACGGGCGCCCTTCAGCTCTTCTATGATGTTCTGCAGGCCGACGAAAAATATTCGGGGCTTAAGAATATGGCAAAAGTCCAGATCGAAGCCATACGTGACAGCCGCTTGTACGAGCAGTGAGAGGGACCGTTTTCGGGTATGCGCATGGGGAATTCTTAACTTCTGTCCCCGGCTGCCGATAGAAAAAACGATCCTCTTGTGTTCTTAGGTAGGAGCCTTTATGACTATTCAGGATCGTGTCTACAATCGTTCATCCTATATCCTCGTGGTCGACGACGATGACACGCTGCTTAAATTTTTCAAGATTCACCTGAATAAGTTTTTCTCGCGCGTGATTGTCGTCAAGAACGCGCAGGAGGCTATCGACACTTTGAAGGACAAGGAAATCGACCTTGTCATCAGCGATATCAAGATGCCTCGCATGGACGGCATTCAGCTGATGAAGAAGGTGAAGAACCATGATCCTTCCATCCCTGTGTTCCTGATCAGCGGCGCGCTTCTGGACGAAGATCAGCTCATGGCCGTGGATTCCAAGGCGGATGGCTATCTGAAAAAACCCTTCTCGATCGACGAGCTGCATGACTTCATTGATCGCGGCATGCAGGTGCGCGACAAGTATAAAGAGCTTTTGACCATCGTCGGGGATAAGAAGAAATTTCTGGAGCTTATCCAGGGCAAACGTCAGTTCCGCTTCATCAAAAATGAAGATGATCGCGTGAAGGCTCAGCAGATCATGGATTCGCTGAAGGCGGGCTGAACTCCTTGAGCCAGACCGCTTCCTCTTTGCCGAGCTGCTCCAGTGCCACCCGTGTTCGCGTACCAAACCATGACAGCATCTGACCATCGATTCGAGCAAGGCGCGGGGCCAAAGGCCACTGGGCCTTGAGCCTTTCCGCATCCCGTCGGCGGAAGGGATAGGGCTCGCTGCTCATCAGGATGATATCCGCATGGCAGGCGGCCATGGCTTCGATATCAAGAGCAGGATAGCGCTCCCCGCCCTCATAGGCGTTCACCCAGCCCAGGCTTTCCAGAGTCCGTGAAATATAGCAGTCAGGCCCGGCTATCATATAAGGGTTCTGCCAGATCAGATAAAGAAAGCGCCGTGAAGGCTGACGCTTCTGGGCCTTCAGAAGGCTTTCAATGGCCGCTGCTTCCTTCTCCGTCTCGCATTCCAAAAAGCGCCCGATATCCCGCAGCATGCCCGGCACATCCTCGGGCCCCTTGGGAAAGGTCACAAGGGTCGGAATCTCCCGCGCCAGCTCCAGTATGGGCTCGCGTGGATTTTCCTCCTGGTTGCAAAGGATATGCGTGGGCCTTAAAGAACGAATCAAAGACACATCAAAATCTTTCGTGCCGCCAACCCGTGTGGCCGTGCGATGAAGATCCCGCGGCTCGACACAAAAGTTCGTGCAGCCGATCAGCTGATCCCGCAGTCCCACATCGCAAAGGGTTTCACTCAGACTCGGGACAAGGCTGATGATCCGGCGATTCATACGCTCTGCCGCCGCATGAGCTTATAAAAAAGAGCTGCGGAATGCGTTCCAAGACTCACCAGAGCCATCGAAAGGCCCACACCGATCGTCAGACCCAGCGCATCAAACGAATCGCTGGGACCCGCAAAGGCCCGCATGATCATGCCGGGTCCCATGGCCAGCACGCCACCGAAAAGACCAGCAGTCTGCAGCTCCTTCCAGCGCAGGGTGAGCGGCGAATAGGGCAGCGTCAAGCCCAGGGCGATATGCAGAAGTCCGAAGAGATTGCTGTGTCCATGCGAACTCTGCAGGAGAGTCATCTCCCAGGTATCCAGTTGTTTCAGATCATGCAGGAAGGCTTGCGTCATGTCGAAGGAAACGAAAGCCCCGGCGCAGGCCGCGAAGAAAAGGACGAAGAAACCAAGGGCCATATTCAGAATGGAAAGACGCGACATGCCGAGGCTCCTGACTTAGGAGAGTAAACCCATAGCTTTGAGGCCGGTGCGATACGCGGCCTGTTTCCAGGTTACTATACCCCGCACCAGAAGGTCAGGCTGCATCCATTTAATATCCCGAAATTCGCCATCCGCGATTTCCAGATTGGGCGCGCCATCGGGCAAAAGCTCCAGCAGATACCAGGTCTGCTGCTGGCCGCGATATTTGCGGGCTGGTCCGCTGTCCATCTCGGGCGGGAATTCATAGCGAATCTGCTCGGCGAGTTTATGGATGACCTTCAAACGATCGGTGCCGATCTCTTCCCGCAGTTCGCGAAACAGAGCCTGGTCTGCCGATTCTCCGTCGTCGACGCCTCCCTGGGGCAATTGCCAGGCGCCTTTCGCATCGGAGCGCTCACCGGCCAGAACCAGACCGTCTTGATTTCTTATCACGGCCACCACACAATCTCTGTAGGGCTTTGTCATCTTGCTCTCCTTGAGCGCCAATTGTTTGACGACCCTTACGAACTCAGAAGTCCGTGTTACACTCATTACGTGGGCGAGCTTATCAGAAATTTGTGACCTGGAAAACAGGAGACAACAATGAGTGGTCTGAAGAAACTCACAGGCCTTTTCGTATCCGGCCTCCTGGCTCTGCTGGCAGGCACACAGGCAAAAGCGGCTATGAACATCAGTCTATCGGGTTCGTCGGAGGTATCCAATGCGGCCCTGGAACGCTATAAAAGCAATTCCATCAGCGCCAACGTTTCCCTTGGGCTCGGCGATCATTTTCAGCTGGGCCTGACCCATAGGCGCTCGTTCGATAACAAGGTCGGTCTGAAGCGCGCGGAAAACGCCGAAACCAAAGCCCTGGAATACCTGCCTTTCGAGGACAATGGCATCAGCACCACCAATTCCATGGATCTGACCATCATCCCCTATAACGGCGTGATATCACCGATGGTCTTTGGCGGTGTGGCGCGACGCGATTACTTCAACGAAATTCAGTTCATGGGCAGCCGTATCGTCAGCCGGCAGACGATGTTCCCCATCCCCAACTATGGTTTCGGGACAATCATACAATTGGGAGCAGGCATGCACCTGAAGATTACCCAAACCTATTCCCCAGGGGTTCAGACAACCCTCGAAGATGGCGAGGAAATCAGCCGTCTTGTCAAAGATTCCTACACCCAGATCTGGCTCGGCTACCGTCTCTGAGCCTTCTTTTCGCTTCCTGAATTGTCTTAAATTCTTCCGCATTTGTCCGATACGGATGAAAGCGCGGAGGAATTTTTATTCATGCGGGCGACCACTCTCATAGCCGCCTTGGTAATACTTCTGGGTATTCTGTACCTGGCCTGGCAGCTTATTAATTCAAACCTTGCCGGTCGTGCCCGGCGCGATCAGAAGAAGCGGAAGTCCGACCGCCGTCGGCTGTCGCGTGCGGAAAAGCGCGCCTATAAATACGCTCAAAAACTTTATCAGGAGGGCAACTTTCGCGGTTGCGCCAAGATCCTGGAGCAGCTCGGGATGCTGCGGGAATCCATCAATATCCTCGAAAAAGCCGGCCTGATCAAGGAAGCGGCTGATGTGCTGATCCGCATTCAAAGACCGAACCGGGCCGGTTTCATGCTGGCCCGCTATGGAATGTGGAAAGAGGCCATGGACTGCTATAAAAAAGCCAACATGCCTTTGGAAGTGGGAAAATGCGCGCGTGAGCTCGGCGATCTTCCGACGGCCATTCCCTATTTCGTCGAAGCCGGTGCGACGCTGGAAGCCGCCGAATGCTATCTGGAACTCGGCAAGCATCACGATGCCGCGCGACTTTTCCTGCGCGTGAAGGAATTCGATCGCGCCCTCGATCAGTATATTCACCTTGTGGATAGCCACCCCGATATCGACAAGATTGATTTCTCGGAAGAGGAATTGAGTTTCATCATGCGGAAGCTGATCGAGGAGAAAGTCGACACCCGCCTCGCGGACATCCTCGTCGCCCGAAAACGCATGGTCAAGCTGATGGTTGAACTCATTCGCAATAACAATCTCGCCTCCGCGAGTGCTGCTTATCTGAGGAACACGAGCGACATAGGTCCCGAACTGATCTCCTATAAGGACTTTTCCCGCGATGAGAACCTTCTGCTCGGAGCGCTCTTCAGCAACGTCGGAGCCTATGAATACAGCGGAATGGTCTATGAGCGCATGGCGGAATTCGACAAGGCCGGCGAGTCCTTCGAAAAGGGCGAACTCTTCGAGCGCGCGGCTTATTGCTTTGAAAGGGCCATGAATAAGACCAAGGCCACGGAAATGCAGATCATGTCCACCCAGCGCGGGACACGCAATATCACCAACAGCAAGGCCGCCGCGGCCGCACAAAGTCCGAGCAAGCCACCCGAGCCGGCCAAGCCCAAGGCGCCGCCGAAACCGAGCAATCCTTTTTCCATTCAGGATACGTCCACCGACGCTCTCGTTCATGCTGATGTGCATGCGCGTATGGAACTTAAGGGTCTGAATCAGGCGCAGCCTCAGGTTCCGTCACCGACCGACGCCTATTTGAAACAAACAGCCATGGTGGACCCGCCCAAGCCGCCAGTAAAAGCAGGTCCGGACAGGGCCTACAATTGGGATGCTTTTCTGCAGGCGGAATTTTTAGTGGACCTCAGCACACCCGAGCAGGAGCTTTTGCAGGATATATGCAAGGCGCGTGAATATCCCAAAGGCTCGGTTATTTTGGAATTCGATCACGAGCCGATCGGTATCTACTTCCTTCTGCGCGGCACCATAAGCGTCTGGAAACGCGATGCCAGCGGCAATGAATTCGAGGCCGATAAGCTGGAAGAATCCGATACCTTTGGCGAACTTTGGCTTCTGATGGACCAGGCGTCCCGCGTTAAATTCGTGGCCCAGAGCACCGTTCAGGTGGGCTGGATCAAGCGCGCGGATTTCGAGATGCTGATGGATAAAAATGGAGCGATCGCCAGAAAACTATACAAACGCTACGCCATGCGCCTTGTCATGAAGCTGGTAAATGACCAGAATCAAAAGACCAATCGCGTGGCCTCCTGAAATCTTCCCTATGGCATATTCCCTGCTAAATAAGACATGACTGAACTTGAAGCTGATCTGCTGCTGCTCTAATGGAAGGGAATCGCTATGGAAAAGATCGTGTGCATGTGTCACCCCAAGTATGATGGCAAGGACAACCCGGATCTTCGCTGCAAGGCTTGCTGTACGATTTTTGTTAATCGTATCAAAGAGTTAAACTCGAAACGGGCTCTTGACGTTGCCACCTGGCTTGAAGGCAAGAGCACCGCTCGCCGGAAAACAGGGTCGAACTGATTCCGACCCTCCGTGCCTGGAGTTGGGTCACACCAACTCCACGATCACCCCGCTCGCTTCACCGCCACCGATACAAAGCGTCGCCAAACCACGTTTGCCACCCCGTTGTTTCAATCCATTCAAAAGAGTGACCATAATCCGCGCGCCCGATGCTCCAATGGGATGACCCAGGGACACCGCACCACCCAGGGGATTGACGTTCGCTGGATCGAGATCAAGATCGCGAATCGCCGCCATGGCGACCACGGCGAAGGCCTCGTTGATTTCAAAGATATCAATATCCTTGGCTTTCAGATTCGTCTTATCCAAGAGGCGACGAATACAACCAATCGGTGCCGTCGTGAAATGCGCAGGATCCTGGGCATAGGACGCTTGGGACACGATACGCGCCAGGGGTTTCAGATCATGCTTCAGCGCCGCCTCTTCCGACGTCAGAACGAGCAAGGCCGCACCATCATTGATCGAAGATGCATTGGCCGCAGTGATCGTTCCATCCTTTTCGAAGGCGGGACGCAACGAACCGATGCGATCGAGGTCAGCGGCAAAAGGCTCTTCATCGAGTTCGAAGGCCTTGGTGCCTTTGCGATCGGCGACCTGCACCGAGACGATTTCCTCGGCGAAAACACCCGATTCGACGGCTTTGCGCGCCCTTTGATAACTCTGCAGCGCAAAGGCATCCTGCATCTCGCGAGTGAAACCATATTCCTTGGCGCAGATCTCGCCGCAGTTGCCCATCGCTGTATTATTATAAGGATCCCAAAGGCCATCCCACTGCATCGAATCCTTGGCTTCGATCGAACCATAGCGATAGCCGGTGCGGGAATTCATCAGAAGATGCGGCGCGAGGCTCATGTTTTCCTGACCACCGGCGAAAATAATATTCGCATCACCAAGACGAATCGCTTGATCAGCCAGCATGACCGCTTTAATACCGCTGCCGCACACACGACCGATCGTGGTCGCGCACACCGAATGCGGGAGGCCACCGTACAGCGCTGCTTGCCGCGCGGGCGCCTGGCCAACACCAGCCGTCAAAACATTTCCCATGATAATTTCATCGACTTCCGCGCCGGTGAACTTCAATTTCTTCATGGCATCAGCGACCAGAGCAGCTCCCAGACGTGGGGCAGGCGTCGTGGAAAGCGAGCCACCGAGCTTACCGATGGCTGTGCGACTGGCGTAAGCTATGACAGTTTGTCTTTGTTTCATCAGCGTGAACTCCTCGTCAATTCTGGAACGATTCTCAATTGTCGCAACTCGTCCGTGAAAGCGGACTAAATCATAGCCAATTCATGGTGAATCGGCTATGTTCGAGCGCAATTTTTTAACCTGTGTGTCGAGGTCAGTCAAACCATGCGCCAGAAATGTAAACTCGTCCTCTCCGATGGCAGTAGCTTTCAGGGGGACCTGATTGGAGCCCCGCTCCGGGCTAGTGGTGAACTTGTTTTTACGACGGGAATGGTCGGTTATTCGGAAGCGATAACCGACCCTTCTTATTTTGGGCAAATTCTTTGTTTCACCTATCCATTGATCGGCAACTATGGGATCCCGGATCTGCCCAAAGGTCTTGGCCTGCAACTGCCATTTCCCAGCGGATTTGAAAGCGCTCGCGCCAACGCCGCTGCGGTTATTCTGACGATTGACAGTCCTGAGGTCTTTCATTGGAACAGCTTTCAATCAATAGATGAATGGTTGAAAAACCAAGGTGTGCCCTGCGTGGTCGGACTCGACACCAGACATTTGGTGCATCTCATTCGTTCGCAACCCAATCTTCTGGGTCGCATCGAACCGGAGCATGCCGAAGGTTATCGCGATATGGGAGCGCTCACGCCCAAGTCGCCGAATGCCTTCTTTGATCCAGGGATGAACAATATCATGACCGAGGTTTCGGTCAAGGAACGTGTGAGGCTCGGCAAGGGCAGTACGCGCGTGGGACTTGTTGACTGCGGCGTAAAGTGGAACATCATCCGCCAGTTCATCAACTTCGGTTGTGAAGTGGAGCTTCTGCCTTGGGATACTGACCTGAGCACCGTCGACTGCGATATGTGGCTCCTTTCCAACGGTCCCGGCGACCCAACGCGAACCGGCGACCTTACGCAGCAGGTGGAAAAACTTTTGCACGAGGATCGGCCTGTGCTTGGCATTTGCCTCGGCCATCAGATCCTTTCTCTCGCGGCCGGTGCCATCACCCGTCGCATGCCTTATGGTCACCGCAGTCATAACCAGCCTGTCTATGAATGCGGCACAAGGCGCGGTTACATCACCAGCCAAAACCACGGCTATGTCGTGGAAGATGCGTCGCTGCCCGGCGAATGGGAAGCATGGTTCCGGAATGTCAACGATCAGACGATCGAAGGCATTCGCCACAAGACCAAACCTTTCCGCTCTGTGCAGTTCCACCCGGAAGCTTCCGGTGGTCCGCGTGATACATCCTGGATCTTTGAACAAATCCTGGCGGAGGTGAAAAAGTAATATGCCCCTTCTCAAACAACTGGCCGATCTGGGACGCGCTCCCAAAGTTCTTCTGCTCGGATCCGGCGGTCTTTCCATCGGCCAGGCAGGCGAGTTCGACTATTCGGGAACCCAGGCGATCAAGGCTTTGATTGAAGAGAAAATCGAAGTCATCGTCGTGAACCCCAACATTGCAACCGTGCAAACCAACCCAATCCCCGGCGTTAAAGTCTATCTTTACCCGGTGGAAACGGAATGGGTCGAGAAGGTCATTCAAAAGGAAAAACCGGACGCCATCATCGCCGGTTTCGGCGGTCAAACCGCACTGAACTGTCTGATGTCTCTGGATGATGCCGGTATCCTGAAAAAATATAATGTTCTGAACCTCGGAACTCCCGCTGCCGTTTTGCGGCTGACCGAAGACCGCGATGATTTCGCGCAGAAAATGCGTTCGATCAATATGCCGGTGCCTTCCAGCTTTGCCTGCGAAACTTTGGAATCCGCCCTCGAAGCAGCCAACACCATCGGCTATCCGGTGATCGTGCGCGCTGCCTTCGCCTTGGGTGGTCTGGGCTCGGGCTTTGCGAACAATGATGAGCAGCTGAAAAACCTTGTGCAGCCGGCGCTGGCGTCCTCGCCTCAGGTGCTCGTGGAAAAATCGCTCAAGGGTTGGAAGGAAGTCGAATACGAAGTGATGCGTGACTCCCAAGGGAACACCATCACCATCTGTAACATGGAAAACTTCGACCCGCTCGGGATTCACACCGGCGACTCGATCGTCGTGTGTCCCAGCCAGTCGCTTTCCGATGACGAGTATCAGATCCTGCGGAATGCTGCGATTACCATCGTCAACTCCCTCGGGATCGTCGGTGAGTGTAACGTTCAGTACGCCCTGGATCCGAAGTCGCTCAGTTTCTTCATCATCGAAGTGAATGCGCGTCTTTCGCGTTCGTCCGCTTTGGCTTCGAAGGCTTCCGGTTATCCGATCGCCTATATCGCCGCCAAGGTTGTGCTCGGTTACGATCTTTTGGAGCTGAAAAATCCTGTGACCGGGATCACCTACTCCTTCTTCGAACCGGCTTTGGATTATGTCACGATCAAAATGCCTCGCTGGGATCTTTTGAAATTCCAAGGTGTGAACCGTAACCTCGGCTCGACCATGAAATCGGTCGGTGAAGTCATGGCCATCGGCAGGAGCTTCCCGGAAGCGATTCAGAAGGCGACGCGGATGGTCACCGAACATCCGGAAGGTCTCAGCATGCTGCGTCCGGCCATCTCGGATCAGGAACTCATCGACGAGCTTTCCGCTCCAACGGACAAGCGGCTTTATGCAGTGGTGGAAGCCTTCCGCCGCGGCTGGTCGATTGAAAAGGTCGCGGAACTTTCAGCGATTGATAAATGGTTCCTCTATAACCTTTTCCATATGATCAAGGTCGAGGATGAAATCCGGACTTTCGGCACCAAGGGCGACAAGTCCCTCGGTCTTGAGCAGTTTGTGATTCAAGCCCTCAACAAGGTGGACGGCGAGAAGTGGCGTCACTGGAAACTCCAGGGTTTCGGTGATGAGCAGATCGCAGCCGTTCTTCTGCGCGCGGCCGATCGACCTGCGGGTTCGACGGAAGTTCGCAAGGCCTCAATGATGGTGCGGAAGCTTCGCCTCGAATTCGGCGTCAAACCCGTGATCAAAAAGATCGACACCACGGCCGGCGAATATCCTTCGCCTTCGAATTACCTTTATATGTCCTACGGCGGTCTTTTCTCGGATCCGCTGCCGGATGATCACAAGGTCTTCTCGGCTGTCGTCCTCGGTGGCGGTTCCTACCGCATCGGGACCTCGGTGGAATTCGACTGGTGTGCTGTCAGCTGCTCACGCAAACTGCAGGAATCCGGCTGGCGTTCGATCATAGTGAACTGTAACCCCGAGACGGTTTCGACCGACTACAACAGCTCGGATCGTCTTTACTTCGAAGAACTCTCGCTGGAGCGCATTCTCGATATCGCTGATGTCGAGCGTCCTGTCGGTGTGGTCTGTTCGATGGGCGGTCAGCTGCCCAACCGTTTGGCCAAGCCTCTTTCCGATGCCGGTCTGAAACTTTTGGGTCACAAACCTGACAGCATCGACCGCGCTGAAGATAGAAACCGCTTCTCGACCCTTCTGGATGACCTTGGTATCGGTCAACCGCTTTGGACGGCGGCCAAGGATAAAAAGGACGTTCAGAAGTTTATCGAAAAGGTGGGCTTCCCCGTTCTGATTCGTCCGAGTTATGTGCTCTCGGGTGCCGCGATGAGCGTCGCCTATGATGATGAATCGCTGCAGCTCTGCCTGGCCAACGCCACCGATGTGTCTCCGGAACATCCTGTTGTGATCTCCGAGTTCATCGAAGGCGCGCGTGAAATCGAGTTGGATGGCGTCGCGAAAAACGGCGAGATCCTGACCGCGATCGTCAGCGAGCATATTGAAAACGCCGGTGTTCACTCCGGGGATGCAACCCTTGTTGTGCCGGCGCAGAAACTTTACGTGGAAACTGTACGCCGTGTGCGGAAAGCAGGCCGGGCCATCGCCCAGGGTCTGAATCTGAACGGCCCCTTCAACATGCAGTTCCTGGCCAAAGAAGGCGACATCAAGGTGATCGAATGTAACGCGCGTGCCGCCCGTTCGTTCCCCTTTGTGTCCAAAACTGTTGGCCTGAACCTTGCGGATGTTGCCACCGATGTAATGATCGGCGGCAAACCCAACCTCGCCCGCTTCAATGAAGATGATCTGCCTTACGTCGGTGTGAAAGCCGCGATGTTCAGCTTCAAGCGCCTCGGTGGTGCGGATCCCATCCTGGGCGTGGAGATGGCCTCGACGGGTGAAGTCGGCTGTATCGGTGAAAACGTTGATCATGCGCTTCTGCTCGCGATGGAAGCATCGGGTGTCTATCGTCCGGAAAAAGGCGTGCTCGTCAGTTCCGGTCGTGAAAAGGAAAAACTCCGCTTCCTTCCGGCTGCCAAAATTCTGGTGGACCTCGGTATTCCTCTGTTCGCCACCAAAGGCACAGCGAAGTATCTGCAGGATCACGGTTTCCCCGTCACAGCCCTCGATTGGCCGGGTGAAGGTCCCAACGATGTGATCCAGGCCATCAAGGATGGCAAGGTCGACTTTGTGATCAACATTCCGAAGAACAGTCAAAGGGGTGAGCTGACCCGGGGTTCGCTGACGCGTCAGGCGGCGGTGAAGTTCGGTTGCTCGCTTCTGACCAACATGGAAATCGTAACGGCTTATATCCAGGCTCTGGATCGTTGTCCTGAGTTCCTGGCAAGACATGAAGTTCTTTCGCTGCCGAGCTATCGCAGCTAAGCCCTGAGGGCTTTGAGCTTTGAGGAAAATTGGGCCCTGATGAAAGTCGGGGCCCTTCATTCTTACCTTTTCCCGCCTTTTCGAAAGTTCCCAAAAAATCAGAAAAACTGGATCAGCGGCCAGGAAATTAGGGTCTTCTTTTCCCCTTTTGTTCCGGGATCTTGCAGAGCCCGCTGGAGTCCCGGGTGAAGGCCCCGATAACTTGATATGTATGGAGCAATGCAGCAATGAAGGTGGGGCAGGAGCCCTGAATTCAGGAGGACGTATGACACTGCAAACTATCCGTAAGATTCTCTTCACCATGATGGCCCTGTTTGCCCTCGATGCTTTTGCCGAGGAACAGCCCTCCAGGGATTGCGGCACGAAACAAACCGCACAGCTGCCCCTGGATCGAAGTGGAGACCTCGGACAGCAGGCGTCATCCTCACTTGGACAGGCATCGACGGGAATGGCTCAGGGCCTTTTCCAGAACGCAGGATTGAATCGTATCGCCGGTGAAACCAACGCCTCATGCTGCAGAGTCTGTCGTAACAGCCAGGCCTGCGGTGATGATTGCGTGAACTGGTCGAAGATTTGTCATGTCGGACCAGGCTGCGCCTGCCAACAGTAAGCGCACCGTCCCGTCCTTATGTGGCCCGGATCATCTCGTTAGGATCCGGGCTTTCTTATGTTCAGCGTCCGTGACACATCACGCAGCCGAAGTTTTGATTCGCATAGACCTTATCAAAAGCGCTGGCATCCGGTGCAAAACCCTTCCAATACGCCATGTACTTATCCATATCCGCGAGCGGCGTCTCGACCAGATGCTTATAGGACCAGGCATCATATCCAGGTGATTTCCGTGCCTGCTCCAGATAATAAAGAGTTTTCTCGCGATCCCCCATGCGCGCATAGGCCTCGGCAAAGTGAAAGCTCAACCCCGGACGTGCGAAGGGCGCGTGCTGGGTGTTGTCGTAACAGAAATCCGCGATATCATCGGGGCAGGTCCAGCTGTCCATGAATTCTATGGTTTTCTGTGGAAGGCCCGTATTCATGGGAAAGCCGATCGTAGTGCCGGAGAGTGCCAGGATATTGGTCGGATAATCCTTCAGGATTTCAAAAGCCGGCAACGCAAGGGCCGTGGCTTTCTTCCAGTCGCCAAAGACAGCAGCCTTCGCCATCACGATGGTATCCAGGAATGTGTCGTAGGTTTTATTTTCAGTATCGAGTTTCTTCGCAGCCTGAAAATCTTTTTCCATGCCTCCGAAGAGAAGATGCTCCATCTTCGCATTTTCAAGCGCCATGGCCAGCCGCAGATAGCCACGCAAGGCCAGGAGGCGGCCTCGTTTGGGTGCGTCCGCACTCGAAGCCGTGAGCGACATGATCTGGCCCAGTATCGTTTCCGCATCCTTGCGCGCCTTGATGCGACCATCGGAGAATGCATGCCAGAACTCGTGCTCGGCGCAGCTGAAGAGAGTTTCCTGGGTCTGTTTCTGCAGCGGTAGTTCACAGCGCTGATAAGGACTCGGGATTTTCGGCTCTGTTTCCTCGCGAGCCTTGGGAAAGGACGGCAAGGCCCTCAGTGATTCTGCGCAGAAAAATGACAAAAGAACGCTGAACGTCAGCATGAGACGCATGATTGGCTCCTGTATCGCTTTGAAGTTTGTATACAGGTATCAATGTTTGACCACAGGGGGAAGAGCTTAATCCTGCACTTTAATTTTTCTCAGCGCTTCCTTGTGCGTGAAAACAAATGGACCCTAATTTCACCTAAGGCATTTTGCAGGGATTTCTTGCGGCAAGAGCCCTTGCTTTTTTAAGGAGGCGGCTGCAAAACTGGTCCCAAACGTGAATGGGGATGGCAAGCGTGACACAAACTATTTCGGCCTCCGAAGCACTTGATAAACTTTCTGACTCATCCAGTGATCTGCTGGATGTGCGTTCGGAAGGTGAATTCGCCGCGGCCTCTATCCCCGGTTTTCATAATGCGCCTATTCTTCGTAACTCAGAACGTCAAGAGGTGGGCCTTTGCTATAAGCACCGTGGTCAGCAGGCGGCCATCGCTTTAGGTGAGCAGCTGGTGGGGCCGGTGCGTGAGGCACGCGTTCTGGAGTGGCTGGACAAAACCCGGCCTGGTGTCCCCGTGGTTGTCGCATGCTGGCGTGGGGGCCTGCGTTCCGGCATTGCCTCCGAATGGATCGAAGAGGCCGGACGTAACGTCTTTCGTGTCGAGGGGGGCTATAAGGCCCTTAGGCATGAACTTCTGGAGGTGCTCACGAGGCCGCATGAATTTTTCGTGATCTCCGGGCTGACAGGCGCGGGGAAAACGCGGCTGCTGGAAGCTTTGAGCATCAGGAATAAACTCAATATCGAAGGTCTCGCTGCGCACCGGGGCAGCAGCTTCGGACGCTTTATGAATCGACCGCAGCCCACGCAGGCGACCTTTGAAAATCGTCTGGCCCTGACGCTTAGGTCCTGTACGGGGCCTATTCTGGTCGAGGATGAAAGCAAGGTCATCGGCAGCCTGCATCTTCCCGAAACGATCTATACGGCCATGACGCAGAGTCCTTTGATCATCCTCGAAAGCAGTCTTGAGGAACGTTCGCGTAACATCTTTCAGGAGTATGTTGCGGATGTTCTGGAAGTCGGGACCGATCCCGATCTTCTGAAAGACACGGCGATGGCCAGCACCTATAAACTGCAGCGCCGACTCGGGGGCCTTTTGACCTCCAAGGTGATTCAAGGAATTCAAAATGCCTTCGCCAGTCATGATCCCGAAGCGCACAGGCATTGGATTGAACTCCTTCTGACCGAATACTATGACGTCCGCTATCGTTATTCCCAAGTTCATTCATCCCGCCCTCTGGCTTTCAGAGGAACTTATGAGGAATGCCAGCAATGGATCTTGAATCAATACGCTTAACCGAGACTGTTGTGAAAGGCGGCTGCGCCGCGAAGCTTCCTGCAGGTCAGCTGAAGCAGGTACTCAAGGCCTTGACCCTGCCCAAACCCCGGGAACTTATGATCGGTACCGAAACCATGGATGATGCCTGTCTTTGGGATTTGGGGGATGAGCGCGGGCTGGTGCAGACCCTCGATTTTTTCACGCCTATCGTGGATGATGCGCGTAGCTTTGGAGCCATCGCCGCAGCGAATGCGATCAGTGATGTGTACGCGATGGGGGGTGAACCGAAGATTGCCCTGACCATTCTCGCCTTTCCCACTGCAAAGCTGCCGTTTGAAATTCTGCAGCCCTTAATGGAAGGCGCGATGGAAGTCATCACCGCAGCCGGCGCGTGCCTTGCTGGTGGGCATACGATCGATGATGATTCCCTGAAGCTCGGTTTTTCCGTCACAGGTTTTGTGAACAAACATCAGGCCTGGAGCAATGCGGGCGCGCGTCCTGGTGATGCCTTGATATTAACGAAGGGCCTGGGTACCGGGACCATTACCAGCGCATTGAAATCCAAAAAAGCCGAGGCCGCCTGGGTCGAGGGCGCGATTCGCAGCATGTGTACACTCAATAAAACCCGTGATCTTCTGGGTGGGGCCACGATTCACGCAGCTACGGATATCACAGGCTTTGGTTTGGCCGGTCATGCGCTTCAGATGTGTCGGGCCAGTCGCGTGCGGGCCCACATTCAGATGAAAAATCTGCCGGTGCTCGACGGCGCCATGGAATGCCTGGAGCTGGGCGTTCTGAATAAGGCGCATCACTCCAATGCTTCATACGTGGCCGAAGCTGTCCATTATGAAGGCGTGAGTCCAGCCCAACGCTGGCTTACGGTCGACCCTCAAACGTCCGGCGGGCTTTTGCTTGCGGTGCCGCCTCACGAGGCCGATGCTTTGGTCGCACGTTTGCGGGAACGATTCCCCCTGGCGGCGCGTATCGGAACCATGACCCAGGGCGAGCCGGCCTTGGTTTTTGAAGCCTGATCCCAATCAAAAGGTCGCAGCCCGCTTCCACAATGACTGGTTTCATGAGCAATTCGACGCTTTAAGGAGCCAGAAACTTTAAAATAAAGGCCGAAGTGGGCTGCTTCTCCGTTGACAACATCCGGCAAAGCCTCTAAAAATGGTGGCCTTGGCTTGTGGCGAGGTAGCTCAGATGGTTAGAGCGCGCGATTCATAATCGCGAGGTCGGCGGTTCAATCCCGCCTCTCGCTACCACTTTCCTCCTGGACTTTCGTCCGTCGATTCTTATCCCGCAATAGTTTTGATTTCTTCCGTCTGTCCATGATTCCAGGGAATCTGAACGCGCAGAAGTGAGCCTTGTCCGCTTTCATTGGGCAGCAGCTCAATGCGGCCCCGATATTGACGACAGAGTTCGCGCATGGCAGCCAGACCCACACCGCGGCCGCTTCGTTCGGAAACCTCTGCGGCTGTGGATATGCCGTCCTCAAAAAGAAAATCCGTCCAATGCTGATCCGGTCCTGGCTGAAATCCTGCCTTTTGCGCCAGTCCCTTCACGCGCTCCATATCAATCCCATAACCGTTGTCACGCAGCTCCAGGTGAAGAGTCGCGTCAGCTTCATGCGCATGAAGCTGAATACGCACAGCGTCAGCGATCGCAAGACCCCTGCTTCTGGGTAAAATAAATCCGTGATCAACGCAATTGGCAAGAGCGTGAATCAGGAGTGAATTGATCAAACGCTCCAGCTCCTGATCCCAGCGGCAAAAATCGTCCTGGACCGAAACTGTTGTCAAGCGAAGAGAGGCCAATTCCAGGGTATTCTGAACAGAGCCCAGATGCCGGGACACGATTTCAAGCAGGCTCACATGGTCGGAGCGGCTTCGGGTCTTATCAAAGAAATGCCGCACAAACTTCATATAGGCATCGGCCGTGCTGAAGAAGAATGAAAGCACGTCCTCGTCATCAGGCTCCAGCCCTTCCTTTTTTATCCTGATCGCATCTTCCAGCTTATGAGCGGCCATGCTCAGATCTTTAAGACCAAGACTCCGGGCCACACCTTTGATGGTATGGATCAAACGCTGCGTATGAATCATATCCTTTTGATGCTTCAGGCCTTCCTTGATCTCGGGCAGCATGCTCTCCAGATCGCGCAGGAAAACATCCGCTGTCCGCGGGTTCAGGCGCAGGACCTCCTGACAACGCACATCGACTTTCTGCG
>NZ_DASTAT010000034.1 GCF_035712445.1 Oligoflexus sp.
TGGCGAAGAAAACAGTGGGGCTCGGTGATCTGGAGAACTGGACGCCTTCGCTCTTGGATGACACGCACTGCATGCGGGATCAGCTCACCCAGATCTGCGACAGTCAGCTGCGCGAAGGTCAGTCGATCAAACTCAAGATCGGAACGCTCCAGACTCTTATGCAGCTTGTCGATCAAACCCAGTCCTTTACCTTGATTCCCGGCCTGGCGCGCACGACCTTGAGTGCGGTGCAGCAGAAGGAGCAGATCAAGGACTTCAGTGAACCTATTCCCACGCGGAAGGTCAGTCTCGTCTATCACCGTTCTTTTTTGAAAAAGCCACTGATCGAGGCGCTCCTGAAGACGGTCCAAAGCCACCTGCCGCCGGGAGTTCTGACGCAAGCCCCGAATACCAAAGTCAAAGTTCTCGATCCCGGCCCCCAGCACTTCCTGCCCTCTCATAGTTAAAAACTATCAAACCATAGTATTTTGATATTTTTGAAAAATAAGGTTTGGGTCGATACTCCTTATGTGGCCAGAGAAGAGGTCACTGAGGAAAGGAACCCATCCATGCGAAGTTGGAACCAATACAAGACCACCTTTGGAAGTAGCGAGGCCTTTCATGAGGCCGCCCGCAGTGGCGATGTTCTGCAAATTGCGCGTCTGGCCGATCAAATGCGGGACATTGATGAAAAGAATGCCAAGGGCTATTCGGCGCTGATGCTGGCCGCTTACAATGGACAGCTTGAAGCCAGCCGCTATCTGATCTCGATCGGTGCTGACCTGAATTCCACCGATCCTGCCGGAAACAGCATACTCATGGGTGTGGCCTTCAAAGGACACAAGGACATTCTTGAACTTCTCCTGAAGTTTGGTGCCAATCCTCTCCATAAAAATCGCGCCGGGCAGGATGCTCTGCAATTCGCCCAAATGTTTGGACGCTTTGATTGCGCCGAGCTTTTGCAGAAGGGTGAACCCCAAGCCCCTTGGCTGCAGATGCTCATCGCCTGGTTCGGATATATCAACCCTTTTAAACGTGTAAGGAAAGCCGCATGAAAAAGCCCGTGTTAACAACTGCAGGTGGTCATCCCGTCAGCCAAAACCAGCATTCCCTGACCGCAGGAAGCCGTGGTCCTCTGCTCATGCAGGACATGCACCTCGTGGAGAAGCTTGCCCACTTCAATCGTGAGCGGATTCCAGAGCGGGTTGTGCATGCGAAAGGTTCCGGTGCTTACGGCACCTTCACGGTCACTCAGGATATCACCCGCTTCACACGGGCTTCGGTCTTTGCCGGCATTGGCAAGACAACGCCGACTTTCCTGCGTTTTTCGACCGTGGCGGGTGAACGCGGATCGGCGGACACCGAACGCGACCCACGCGGCTTTGCTTTGAAGTTTTATACTGACGAAGGCATCTGGGATATCGTCGGCAACAATACGCCCGTATTCTTTGAGCGCGACCCTTTGAAGTTCCCTGACTTCATTCACTCGCAAAAACGTGATCCGCGGACCGGCTACAAGAATCCGATCCGCATGTGGGACTATTGGTCCAGAGCCCCGGAAGCCATGCATCAGATCACGATACTTTTCAGTGATCGCGGCATTCCCGATGGCTATCGTTACATGAATGGTTACGGCAGCCATACCTTCAGTCTTTGGAATAACGGCGGTGAACGCTTCTGGGTGAAGTTCCATTTCAAATCCATGCAGGGGATCAAGAACCTGCCGCCGGAAAAAGCCGCCCAGCTTGCCGGATCGGATCCTGATTATGCCGGACGCGATCTGTTCGAAGCCATTGAAGCCGGTCAGTTTCCGCGCTGGAAAATGATGGTTCAGATCATGCCGGAGCTGGATGCCGAGCGCCAAAGCTTCAATCCTTTCGACCTGACCAAGGTGTGGCCGCATAACGAATATCCTTTGCAGGAAGTCGGGATTCTGGAGTTGAATCGCAACCCCGAGAATTATTTTGCCGAAGTGGAGCAGGCCGCATTTTCGCCCGCCAACGTTCCTCCTGGAATTGGCTATTCACCGGACAAGATGCTGCAGGCCCGACTCTTTGCTTATCCCGATGCCGCTCGCTATCGCATCGGTGTGAACTATCAGAGTCTGCCCGTGAACCGTCCTCTGAATCAGGTGACCGCGTATCACCGCGATGGCGGCATGCGCTTTGATAACAACGGTGGGCGCGTGGATAACTATGAACCGAATGGATTCAACGGACCGGCCCAGGATGAGTCGGTGACCGAACCACCGCTCAGAATTCGTGGTGATGCCTTCCGCTACGATGCGCACCGTGAGAACGATGACTTCACGCAGGCGGGCAACCTTTATCGGATTTTGACCGGGGAAGAGCGGGAGCGCCTGACCGATAACATCGCGGCGGCGATGCGGGGCGTGCCGGCCGAGATCCTGAGACCCAATATCGAACACTTCCTGCGCTGCGATCAGGACTACGGTCTGAAAATTGCGGCCAAGGTGGGAATCAAGTTGTAACGCGAGCTCCGAACATAAAAGACGCCAGGTGTTAAGCCTGGCGTCTCCTTGTTTTTTGAGCATGACGTTTCAGACAAGGGGCGAGAGCGGCCTCTTATTCGGAACGCTCAAGACTGCGTTTCCGTTCGTTGCGATAGCGCAGTTCCGGGGTCGGCCGGGCGCCTTCCACGAACTTCTGCGAACGCACGGAAATATAGGCATTGCCTGTTTCCAGGTAGCCGTTCAGCTGACTGAGTGTGTTGCGATCAAAGAACTTCAGAAGCGGCTGATCCACCAGATAAAAATGGGTCAGAGCGTCCGACACCAGCCCATCATAATGATCAGCATAGGTATCGAAGTCGGAGGGACGAGCCACACCGCGGCAGCCTTCTTTGCAGCAGGCCAGCGGAATTTCCTCATCCAGGTTCAAAAGACCATAATCGTCCGTGACCTCTTCACCGGGTGCGATATCACGCAGAGCGATTTCGAAACCATAGCCCGTTGTCACTGTGTTGGGATTACAGCAGTGATTCACATAGCGGCCATGGTCCCAGCTCAAAACGTAGTCGCCCTTGGGGTCGATATACGAATATTTTTCAATAATATCCGTATACGCGGGATTTTTGAGCAAGGCGGCATCGCGCTCCACGATGATCTCGAGCTGATCCCGCACATAAACCGCTGTGCCTTTGGGAATCAACTTGGTTGCAAAGACACCGTAACCGATCTCTTTGCTAACCCACTTTAACTTGGTGTCGGGGTGTATCATGTAGGCTCTCTCCCACGTTAAAAATGGTCATGGCTTAGGCTTTGCCGCCAAATGACTCGTATCGGGTACAATCGCTTCAAGATCGGGGAGGTGGAACGTTATACAGTGAAAGGCCCCCCCGTCCTTGATCAAGTCGTCTGCCTTCAGAAAAACCGGCTTGAGTCCGGCTTCCTGATATATCTTCTGAACCTCTTCCTCATAGGACGCGTAATACCGCTGATCCGGATAGGTGCCTCGACTGGGGTCGGGGTTCTTGTAACTTGGAATGATCACTGTATCGTTTACTATCACAGAATTCACATAAGTAAAGAAAATATCGTTGACCGGCAGCGGCATCGGTACCCGGATCACCCGAAAATTTTTGGCGAGCTCCTGGGCGATCCGATCCAATTCGACCTTGATCTTGGGAATCTTGACTTTGGCGTCGGAATCCACCTCGCTGAGAAGAGCCATGGCGCGATCCTCGATCTCGTTGACCAGGATCGTGTCCTTGTTGACGAATTTTAAAAACATGTCGACATGCGGATGTGGGATTTGGCTCACAATTTTTGTTCGGCGGCAGCCCAGAGCCAGTTCGAAAATATCCGCGACGTGATCGCTCAACGCAAAATCGGGATCCTTGGTACGATTCGACTCCGGATCATCCCACATCTCTTCCGAGACGACGCAGGTTTCACCGTTGGTCATGAAATTGCCGCCATCCATCACGATGGGCAGATGCTCGACGCTTGAGTTGATGGCCAGAGCGAACTGATGAATCGCGGCGTCGTCGTAGCTGTTGCCGTCGCGGTAAACAAAGTCGACGAAGCTTGGAGTCGGCGGAAGGAAGGGATAGATTCGGAGCACGGGGATGGGAAAATAATCCCGGAGCCAGGGGCTTTCATGTTCGAGCTGCACCCGGGTGATGAGTTTCATCTCATCCGCTTTGAAGGGCTTCTTTTTCGCAAAGAGTTCTTCGACCTGATCCTTGAAGGCCGCGGTCATGAAGATATAGACTTTCGCGTTGGCCTTCAGTATTTCCCGCACCAATTCAATGCCGGATTCCCGGAACAGAATCTGCTCGCTGATGGCGACACCAAACATAGGCTCGTATTCAGCCACCGGCCGTGGATGGATCGTTTTATCCATTTTGAAGGGGGAAATTTGGATCTTTTGCGGAGCCCAGTTCTGATAGCCCAGAACAGCAGCGATGGCGAGCAAGCAGGTTGCTGGCAGAAGCAGTTTCTTTTTCATCGTCAGTCGTCGGCGTCCATGAAAAGTCCCTAAAAGCAAAGGGGGCAACAAGAGATCATGTTGCCCGATTTCGTTTGAAATAGATACAGTTAATCAGCGGGGGAGGGGCTGGGATTTCACCTTCAGGATGATCCTTCGGGCTTCCTCAGCTCGACCTGGCAGATAAGGTTCGTCCAGGGGTTCGGTTTCGCCCAGGCCGATGGCCACGACACGGTTCGGATCAAGACCGAGTTCCTCGATCAGCACCTGCCGAACAGTCATGGCTCTTTGATAGGATTCCACCTGATTGCTCTGACTGTCACCCTTGGGATCGGTGTGACCTTCGACCAGGAGCAAGGGGGCATGCGCATCCATGAGAATCTGAGCCTGCTCGATGAGAAATTTTCGCCCCTCGGCAGAAAGTTCAAACGTCGTGGGAAAGTTTTTTGGATCTATGAAAAGTCGTTCATAAGTCAGAGTGCGATTGGGCAAAATGCGAAGGCTCTGACTGATTTTCAATTCCTGCGGCTCAGCCCGGTCTCCGACCATGAGTCCCGGTGCCTCGGGAAAATACAAACCCGAATCCTTGGATCCATCTTCCGTGACTTCCGCCAGGGTATAATGTTCGCGGACCTCGGTAGTTTTCAAAAGGGCCGTGGGAATTCCCTGCCGACTGGTCTGCAAAAGAGTGCCGGGCAGCAGTCCATCGCGCTGTCCCCCAGCCAAAAGTGCGATTAAACGACGTCCCTGCTTTTGAATTTTGACCACAGCAAGCCCGGCTGACGCCTCTTCCCCAGGGGAAAGCGCAGCTGGTTCAGGCTCACAGGAAGGAGCGGCCGGCCTGAGCTTCACGGCGCTGAGTTTCCTGTAGACAACTTCTCCATGACTATGGTTTGTAAGTGCAGCGAGAGACATGCACAAAGCCATTATGATCCAGTTTGTACGGACATTCTTAAGTGCTACCATGGCCACCACACAAGGCTACGGGTCCTTCTGTCTTCCAGGTAAGAAATCGGCACGACCCGTCAAAGCTTTAGACACCATCCTGCAAGTCTCTCAAATGACTGATGATTTTATTGAGAAAGCCAGGGGGCGGACATGAAAGAATTTCTGGATGTCCTGCTTGAAGAGATGGACAAAAAGCTTTCGGCCGATGATGCGGCCGTCTATTTGAATCGCCTCAGGAGCCTTGCCACCACGGCTCCACCCCGAAGGGCGATACCCAGTCGGGGTTCCGGATCTCCCATCCGCGCTGCCGCCGCAAAAACAGCTCCCGATTCCAGGTTCTTTCAAGCAAGACCGGATGTGGAGCTGTTCTTTTATGAGCTGAAAGAGGAGCGGGCCGAGCCGCGCTGGTTCCGTCTTGCGAAAGAGCTGGACCCGACCCGTGCGTTTGGACGTTGGGATCCCTTAAAAGGCGAGGCGCAGGTCCTCGAAACCATCGCCATGGGCGCGGATATCTATAGTTTGAATGTTCAGGATCATGATGAGGCCACGCTGCAGTACCTGGCGGAAGTCGGCGTGGATTACGGTGTGCCCGTGCTTCTGCGCTGCCATGCGGAAGACGATCTGGCCCGCGCGCTCTTTGTCGAGGCGGACACATGGATTGGACTCGAAGACGCCGTGGCGGTTCCCGAGCTTTTGGAACTGCCTATTTTTAAGGGTCGGAAGGTTCTGTTGCCCTATGGCAACTCTGAAGGAATGACCCATCATCAGCTGAAAGAATTGATTCTTCATTTTGAAATAGAAGAGGAGCCCTGACGATGACCGAGCAAAAAGGCAAAGATCTTTACAAGGAATCCGGTGTGGACGTGGCCAAAGGTGATGCCCTTGTGGATTGGCTGCAGAGTCGCAAAGCCGACCAGGTAAAAGGTGGTGAAGTCGTCTCGGGCATCGGCGGCTTCGCGGCGCTCTTCCGCCCCGATTTTTCCGGTATGGAAGATCCGCTTTTGGTGTCCGGTACCGATGGGGTCGGAACCAAGGTGCTGCTGGGTATTGAGCATGATCAGCTCGAAGGCCTTGGCGTGGACCTCGTCGCCATGTGCGTGAATGATCTTTATACCGTCGGTGGTCGTCCGCTCTTCTTCCTTGATTACTACGCGACCGGAATTCTGGATGAAAAACAATTCAAAGCCATTCTCTCCGGGATCAGAAAAGGCCTCGAACAGTCGAACGCGGCGCTCCTGGGTGGAGAAACTGCCGAGCTTCCCGGACTCTATGAAAAAGGGCATTTCGACCTTGCCGGCTTTGTGGTCGGTGTGGTGGATGGAAAGAAACGTCTGCGCCCCGAGCTGGTGCAGCGCGGAGATAAACTGATTGCTTTGAGCGCGAGCGGATTCCACAGTAACGGCTATTCGCTCGTCAGAAAGTGGCTTGCGGAAAAACCTGTGGATCAGGCCACGCTGAACCGCATTCTGGAACCCACAAAGATTTATTATGAAGTGCCGGAACTTTTGAAGCGTCTGGGTTGGGGGCCCTTGCATGGGCTCGCCAATATCACCGGCGGCGGCATTTCGGGCAACCTGCCACGCGTTCTGCCGGAAGGCTTGGATCCCGAGATTGATCCGAAGAAAATTCCAACGCCTGACTGGATGCGCGCATTCTACGAAAGTCATGGCGCGCGTTTTGAAGACGTGGAAGGCGTGTTCAATATGGGAGCCGGCATGATCGCAGTGGTGGCCGCAGACGCGGAAGCGACGTTCCACCAGATCTGCAAGGACCTTGGGCTCGGCAGCACGACCATCGGGCAGATGATCCCGGGCTCCGGCGAGTCGACCGTTCGTTATCTTTAAGAGGGGATTGATTTATGGATGACACAACAGCCATACCACTTCATGTTCTGAGCAGTTCACAGTTTGATCGCCCTTTTTTGGATCATATGTGCCAGCTGACCGATACCATCCGCCGCTTTGATAAGTCCAAGGAAGGCCTGATGTATCTGCAGGGGCTGCTGGCTCATCGTCGGGCCATGCTGTATTTTACGCAGCCGTCGACTCGGACCTTTCTCTCCTTTCAAACCGCCTGCCAGATCGTGGGCATGGGGACGAACGAGATTCGCGATTCCTCGACGAGTTCGGAGCGTAAAGGGGAAAGCATCGAGGATTCGCTGCGCACCTTTTCGAGTTACGTCGATGTCATCATCATGCGGACTCCGGAACCAGGACTCTGCGATCGCATTGCGAATCTTCTGAATGAAACCGAAAGGCCCATACCGATCGTTAATGCAGGATCGGGACCGGATGAGCATCCGACCCAGGCCTTGCTTGATATTTATACTTTGAACCGAAGCTTCGTGAAGCTTGGCGGAATTGATGGCAAGACCATCATGATGGTCGGCGATCTGAAGCGCGGCCGGACCATCCGTTCCTTGAGCGGACTTTTGAGCAACTACCGCGATGTGAAGATCCTCTTCGTTTCGCCTCCCGAATTCCGCATCAGTGATGACCTCAGGCAGAAGCTGAAGCAGAAGGGCCAGAAGTTCGAAGAGACCGATCAGTTCGAGGACGCTTTGCGCGTGGCGGATGCCGTTTACATGACCCGCGTGCAGGATGAATATGATACCGATGGCGAGTCGAAGAAGGTGGATTACCGCCGCTTCCATCTGAAGGCCGAGCACCTGCCTTTGATGAAAACCACATCGGTGATCATGCACCCACTGCCCCGTCGGCAGGAGCTTGATGTCGCGATTGATAACGATCCGCGCGCCAAGTACTGGCGTCAGGAAAGAAACGGCATGTGGACAAGGGTGGCGCTGCTGACTAAGATCTTCGGAGTGGATCGGAAAATCGTTCTGCCGGAGCTTTAATGCGTAAAGAAAGCCTGATCCTGGCCAGCATCTGCATGACCAGTACCGACAATAGGGAAAAGAATATCGAGGAAGCCCTGCACTGGGTGGCGAAGGCCGCCGCGCGTGGGGCGGACTGGGTGCTTTTGCCTGAAGTCTTTGCCTATCACGGAACCTATGACAGGATTCATGAGATGGGTGAGGTCGAGGGCGGATCCCTGAGTCAAAGGCTGGCGGCCGCGGCTCGTGAGCACAAAATCTGCCTTTTTGCCGGCAGTTTTGGCGAGCAGGCCGGGCCTGGTGAAATGGATGAGGCTGCGGAAAAGGGCCGGCTTGGACATCGGCGGGTTTATAACACCTCTTATGTCTTCGATCGTCAGGGCCAGCGCGTGGCCAAGTATAGGAAGACGCATCTTTTCAATCTCTATAGTCCCCAGGGCGAAGCGCTTTACTGTGAATCGGATGGGTTTTTGGCCGGTGATGAGCCGGTGACCTTCGATCTGGATGGTTTTCGCGTGGGGCTTGGGATCTGCTATGATCTGCGGTTCCCCTCTTACTTTGAACGACTGGCGAAAGATCAGCCGCTGGATATTATCGTCCTGCCTTCGGCTTTCACGCTGCATACGGGCATGGATCATTGGGAGCTTCTCCTGCGCGCCCGCGCGGTGGAGCAGCAGGCCTATATGTTCGCCTCGAATCAAACAGGTGAGCATGGCCGCGGGCGTTCGTCCTATGGGCATTCGATGATCGTCGATCCCTGGGGCTATGTCCTCGCGAATACCGGCAGCGTGCCTGGAATCGCCTTGGCGGAAGCGCATAAGGATCGCATTCAGGCCGTGCGCGCTCGACTTCCCGCTCTTCGCAATAGGCGCCCCGAGATCTATGAGTGACAAGCCCTTTGATTTTCGACTGATCAACGGACTGCAGGGTGATCCTGCGGTCTTTGTGCTTTTAAAGCGCATGGGCGAGGCGCTGCTTTTTGATTTGGGCAGCATTGATAACCTGGGTCATCGCGATATGCTGCGCGTGCGTCATGTTTTTGTTTCGCATGCGCATATGGATCATTTCGTGGGCTTTGATCGTCTTCTGCGGGTGAATGTCCCGCATCGGCGGCAGCTTTCCCTTTTTGGTCCTGAGGATTTCATTGAGCGCGTGCGGTGCAAGCTGAATTCCTATACCTGGAATTTGATTGATCCGGATCAGATTCGATTTTTAGTGCATGAGGTCCGCGGGGATGGATCGGTGTGGGCGGCGCTGCTCACGAATACCGATAAGTTCGCGGCACCGGCGGCGCGGACGGAAATCACGCATGATCATCTTGCGACTCTGCGGGATGGTTCGCAGGTAGCGGCGGCGCTTTTGGATCATAAGGGGATTCCTTCGGTTTCCTATAAGCTGGAGGCGCCGGCGATTTTGAAGGTGCGGACGGAGAAGCTGAAGTCACTGAACCTGAAGGCAGGGCCCTGGCTCGGGGAGCTTCAGCTGCGGGTGCGGACGGGGAAGGCGCACGGGACGCTGGATATTGAAGGGCGCGAGTATTCCATCGAGGATCTTTCCGCGGAGATGATCACGCAGCAGAAGGGGCGTTCGCTCGTTTACCTGACTGATCTATCGTTTTCTCCTGGGAATCTGGCGGCTCTGAAAAAAGCTTTCGGGCATGCCTCGGATGGAATATCCGAAAGCAGTTTTGCGGATGAGGATCGCTCGCGGGCCGTGGACAAGGCGCATCTGACAAGTCGACAAAGCGCTCTGATTGCCCGGAGTCTCGGCATTCAGCATTTTCATATCTTTCATGTCTCGGGAATCTATGGGCAAGGGCCACAGCAGGTGGCCGAGGAAGCCCGGAATTTCTTTCACAGTCTTCCAGGGCCTGGGCCTGAGCTCGATCGGGAAATCCAGATTGAGCTTGGGAAAGTCCAATCTTAACCTCCTGAATTTATTTTAAAATATCAGACTGCGGAGTTTATTCCCGTACGGGAATAGAATGGGCTGAGGTGTTGATTCGCTGGTATTTATTCCCGTACGGGAATACCCGCCTTGAATTCCCTGGCTAGCTCAAGTAATATTCCCGTACAGGAATATTTTGGAGCTTCTATGACCCAGACTGTCATCATAAGGTCTCTCCATGATTTAAGTCATGCCATACGCGAGCGACGCAAAGAACTGGGTCTTACACAGGCAGATGCAGCTGGTTTGGTGGGCGTTGGAGTGAGGTTTTTATCGGAGCTCGAAAGAGGAAAGACGACGCTTGAAGTTGGCAAGGTTTTACAGGTGCTTGAGGGATTCGGGTTCTCTCTGTCCATGAACCTTGAGAGAATCCCATGATAGACCAACGATCCATGCTGCATGTCTATTGGAAGAGAGAACTGGTCGGGAGGCTTTGGAGAACTGGCCGAAACCAAATTCACTTCTCTTATGACCCTTCCTGGGTTGACGCTAAAAAGCCCATGGTATCCTTTTCAATGCCTGTACGAGAAGAAGCGTACCAGGAGGAAGCTCAGTCCTTTTTTGGAAATCTTCTTCCTGAAGGGGATTTTCGCCGTAAGATCGAGCAAATCTTCAAAGTTTCACCCGACAATGATTTTTCTTTGATCAAGGAAATCGGAGGGGATTGTGCCGGCGCACTGAGCATCGGAAATCATGAGACCAATGATGAAGAAGCTTTCTATGAAGTTATTTCCGATGACATGCTAGCCAGGATTGTGAAGTCCGAAGGCGTTGCTGGTTTCGGGCAAGCCGGACAGTTCAATAGACTTTCCCTGGCTGGAGCACAAGGTAAATTGCCCGTGCGAGTACGTGGACAGCTTATTGAGATTCCTCATAATGGTGCTGCTTCCACACATATTTTGAAGTTTAATCATCAAACTGGTGAATATCCGGGCTTGGTTGAGAATGAATATTACCTGAACCGGGTGGCGCATCACTTGGGGCTGAAAGTCGTAAACTGCCATCTTATGGCAACCCCTCACGGGACAATTCTGGCCATTGAACGATACGATCGCACTCTTGATGAGTGGCCCGAACGATTCCACCAGGAAGACTTTTGCCAGGCACTCGGCTACTCCTATTCAAACAAATATGAAAAGGAGGGAGGACCTTCATTTTCTGAATGTGTGAAGCTCGTGCGAGTTCATCTCGGGATACTGGCTGTCAATAGCCTCATGGACTGGTATCTATTCAATCTGTTCATGGGCAACTCAGATGCACATGGAAAGAATATATCCATTCTTCATGGTCAGGAAAGTCGCAGCCTGGCTCCTTTCTATGATCTGATCTGTACGCGAGCTTACGAGCGCTTGGATAGAAAGTTGGCCATGGCATGTGGCCGGCAATTTGATCCCGATCTGATAGGTCCTGATGATTTAAAGGTTCTGGCTCAGGAAACGGGCGTCACGCTTCGCTTTTTGAGAAATCGGATGCAGCGAATCTGGGAAAATATTAGTACCGCCATGGATCAGGCTAAACGCGATTTAGAAGGTCAAGGCTTCGATGGCAAGCTTATTCAGCAGGTTGAGCAAACTCTTCCAAAAATTCAGAGAGGACTTGCAAAGCGTCTGGAGCTTTAGGGGAAGAAAACAAAGGCGGCTTGGGCCGCCTTTAGGATCATTCAGTGCAGATTGCTTTTGTTTTTCCGAGCCGCGCCAGCGGTGGGCGCGCTGCGGCTGGTTTCTGTTTCCTGTGCATTTTCATGCAGGAGTTCTTGGAAGGGAACCTGCATTTCCTGAGCGGCCTCGTCGAGGGCGCCGCGTTCTTCGAGATATTCACGCAGGCGGCCGAGGGCGATTTTGAATGTTTGCTGGCGGGCGAGCATGGTGTTCACTTCCTGGCGAAGCTTCACGACTTCCAGTCCAAGATCACGGAGATGACTTTCCATCTGCTCCATGCGCTGATTGCCGTCAGCTGCGGGCCCCTCTGTGGTTCCTTCCTGCTCGACCGATTTGCTGAAAAGTTTGAGCACCATAATCCCTCCTTGGGGCGTAAAAGGCTTGCCTGCCTTGCTAGATGTCTTGCCTGCCTGCCCCTTCGGGGCTGACGGTGGGGGAGCTGGACTCCCGGGGGATCAACCCGACTTCGCACGCTTTTCAAGATTGTACTTTTGGACTTTGGTGATCAGGCCCGCGCGGCTGATCCCGAGTTCCTTCGCCAGCTTGGACTTGTTCCAGCCGGTGCGTTCAAGGCCTTCCAGGATCATCTGCTTTTCCATGACTTCCAGGGAATCCTTCAGGTTGCCGTTGACGCGCAGACCCGGGAATTTTTTCTTGGTGCTTTCTTTGATACGCTGCGACAGCTGCTCGGAATTGATTTCCTTCTGATCGCCAGCCAGAACGCAAAGACGTTCGATTTCGTTCTCCAGCTCACGGACGTTACCGGGCCAGTCGTGATCCATCAGGCGCTCCAGGCACTCCTGCTTGACCAGTTTCTTCGGCGTGTTGGTGCCTTTCGAGAATTTGGTCAGGAAGTGATCGGCGAGCAGGACGATATCGTCTTTGCGGTCACGCAGCGGGGGAACCACCACGTTGATCACGTTCAAACGATAGTAAAGATCTTCGCGGAACTCGCCGTGCTTGACCATCTCGATCAGGTTGCGGTTGGTCGCGGCCAGGACGCGGACGTTACTGCGTTTCACTTCAGTCGAGCCGACCGGAGTGAAGGTGCCTTCCTGCAGAACGCGGAGCAGCTTGACTTGCATCTGCATCGAGGTATCACCGATCTCATCGAGGAAGAGCGTGCCGCCGTCGGCCGCTTCGAAAAGACCCTTTTTATCCTTCACAGCGCCGGTGAAGGCGCCCTTCATGTGGCCGAAGAGCTCGGATTCCAGAAGGTTTTCGTTGAAGGCGCCGCAGTTCACCACCAAAAAGCGCTTGTTTTTACGCTTGGAGTTATAGTGAAGGGCCTTGGCGATCAGTTCCTTACCAGTACCGTTCTCACCCTGGATCAAAACCGTGGTTTCTGAATCGCAGACGCGCTCCAAAAGGCGATAGAGTTCCTGCATGGCCATCGACTTGCCGATCATGCGATCGAAGCCATAGCGCTGGCCAAGTTCCTTGGACAGTTCGCTGACCTTGCTCTTCTCATCATCCAGGTAACGGTGCATGACCAGAATCTCATCCACGACGAGGTTGATCAGCTCGGTCAGATAATGAAGTTCTTTGGTCGAAAGAACCGGCAGTTCGTCGACCTTGGTCAGAAGATCCTTGCGATCGGGGAAGTCGCGTTCCAGATAGTTGCTGATCTGGACCTTCTGCTGGGCGGCGGTATCTTCGCAGATGAAGCCATCGCCGAACACGGTTCCCAGGAATTCGCCTTTGACGTTAATAGGCACCGAAATCACCGAAAAGCCGGTGGGATCGAGCGAAATCCTCGATTTTTTGCCGTGCATCGACTCAACCGTCGTTTTCCTGGCTGTTTCCAGGCGCTTGGAGAAGCCTTTGCTATCCGCGACGATCGCCTGACAGATGGGATTCAGCGGGTTGAAGAACTTGCCTTCCGGCACCCCACGCAGGAAACCCTTCTTATCCGTGAAGTTGATTTGCACGCGCCACCATTTGCCGACGATTTCCTTCAGCTTTCTGATGACGTGCATCTTGTCAAAGTCTTCCCAACGGACAGATTCCTGGCTCATATGCAAAGCTCCCGAATTTGTACTGATTGTGCGGTGTCCATGGACTTCGCAATCAAAAATACTTATCGGCTGGAGCGGCCAAAAACTTTACATCGTTTCCGTTTGGGATTTTCGGGGGTTGGCAAAAAGTGCCGGAAGGCTGGGCAGGGACTGCCCAGCGGCTGTTCAACCGTGGTGTCTGACAGTGAAGTTGCCCTGGCGGGAAAAGGTAAAGATCTTCGCATCGTTGGTTTTGTTCACCGGGTTTTTAAAGGCGAACTGTGTATAATTACCGTCAATGTAAAAAATCTGGACCTCTTCCACGAATTTTTTGACGTCCGAGACTTTGACAAAGATCGAATCCACATCCGTGGTGCCAGCCTGCTGAGGCACCAGCACCGCCTGCGTGCGGCCACCCTGCGATTTGATTTCCTTGACCTTGTAACGACTCAGAAGAGCGCGCGGATCGAGGACGAGGTTCACGACTTCGTGCAGCTCGCGGGCAAGGCTGGCGTTGGTATTGTAGTGATTCACCAGCCGATCCTTCTCCCGATAATGAGTCAGCTTCTCGCCATTGAAATAGTATTCCTCCAGACCGGCCTTGCCATCGGTGAAGTTCCAGCGAAACATGCCGGGCTTTGAGAAGTAGGCATTGCCGCTGCGGATCGTCGAGCGATCGCGAAGCTTTTTATAGGTCGTCTGGGAGAAGTCCACAGCGAGATGATCAACGCTGGAAAAAATCTCTGCATATTTATCCTGAAGCTTCGGCTCGGCCGCCTGTGCCAGCGGAAGGATCGTCAGACTGAGGGCCATGGCAAACGCATATCGAATCACAAAACCTCCTTTGGAGCATAGGCTTTTACACGCTGTAAAAGTCCCAGCAAAGCCACATGGCAGCTGGCGGCGCGGATTTCTTCCCGCGAGCCTGACAGCTGAGTGGACTGAAACGTTGTGCCCTGGGGTGTGGACCAGCCAAAGCAAACAAGCCCCACCGGTTTTTCCGGGGTGCCGCCGCCCGGTCCGGCCACGCCGGTCACCGAACAACTGAAATGAGTTTGAAAGAGACGCTGAACACCTGAGGCCATGCTCATGGCCACTTCCTTCGAAACGGCACCATACTTCTTCAGTTCCTCCTCGGGGACGCCCAGAACACGGGACTTGATGCTGTTCGCATAGGCATTCACGCCACCCAGAAAAAATCCCGAACTCCCGGGCCTGTGGGTGAGCAAGGCGGACAGCAGTCCTCCCGTACAGCTTTCAGCAGTGGCAATGAGGAACTGATGAGACAGCGCAAGGTCCTGCAGCTCCTGCAGAGGTTCCTGGAAAATCACATCATCGATGGCAAACACTTATGTACTCTCTCTTTTAACTGGCCGGGATTGCCAGACACAGGTATATTCGCACTTTATTCTATATAAGACCGTAAAAAAGTGTAGCGGTAGGGTCACCGGGAAAATATGAATTTTTGACTTGGAGGTCACGCGGTCATGAGCCACGCTTGGTTGCAGCATTATCCCGAAATCGTCAAACCGACGATCGAATTGTCCGAGGGGACTCATATCGCCTCCCTGATTGAGGATACCTGTCAGAAATACGGCTCAAAAGTTGCCCTGACCTGCATGGGAGCGGACCTTACCTTTCGGCAATTCGATCGGCTGGCGAATGATTTCGCATCATACCTGCAAAACGAAGTGGGTCTTCGCAAAGGCGACCGCTTTGCGATCATGCTGCCGAACGTGATCCAGTTTCCTATCGCGCTTTATGCGGCCACCAAAATCGGTGTGATCTGCGTGAACACGAACCCGCTTTATACTTCGCGTGAAATGAAGCACCAGTTCCATGACTCGGGTGCCGTGGCGCTGATCATCCTCGATATGTTCCTCGACAAGCTCGAAGAGATCATCAAGGAAACCGATATCAAAACCGTAGTCGTGACCAGCATCGGCGACCAACTGCCGGCCTGGAAAGGCGCTTTGGTCAATACGGTTCTGAAGGTGAAAGGTCAGATCCCGAAACATAGTCTTTCCGTTGTGCCCTTCAAGGACGCGCTGCGGAAGGGAGCCTCCAAACCCTATACCAAGCCCCAGATCAAACTTGAGGATATTGCGATCCTTCAGTATACAGGTGGCACGACCGGTCTTTCCAAAGGCGCGATGCTGACTCATAAGAACGTCGTCGCCAACATGATGCAAATTCAGGAATGGTCGAAGCCTTACGTGGCCAAAGGCGATGAAACCATTCTCACCGCCTTGCCGCTCTATCACATCTTCGCTCTGACCGTAAACTTCCTGACGTTTCTGAACTTGGGCGGACGCATGATCCTTCTGCCCAAGCCCGTGCCGATCGAAAACACGGCGAAGATTTTTGCCAAGTATAAGATCTCGGTGATGACGGGTGTGAACACGCTTTACAATGCGCTGAATAACAATAGCCTTTTCCGCGAGCTTGCCCCGAAGAATATCAAGGTCGCCCTTGCCGGTGGGACCGCTCTGCAATCGGCTGTGGCTTCGGAATTCCAACGCATCACCGGAACCCGCGTTCTGGAAGGTTTTGGACTCACGGAGGCTTCGCCTGTTACGCACTGCAACCCGCTGCATATTGAATGCCCGCCGAATTCCATCGGTCTGCCCCTGCCTTCGACCGAGGCAAGGATCGTGGATGAAGACGGACGCGATGTTCCACTGGGAGAACCGGGTGAACTGATCGTCAAAGGACCCCAGGTGATGCTCGGCTACTGGCAGCGTCCCGAGGAAACGGCGAACTCCATTCGGAACGGCTGGCTGTATACGGGCGATGTGGCGAAGATGGATGAAAACGGCTTTTTCTTCATCGTCGATCGCAAGAAGGATATGGTCCTGGTTTCGGGATTCAACGTTTACCCGAACGAGGTCGAGGAAGTCCTCGCCTCGCATCCAAAAGTGCTGGAAGCCGCCGTGATCGGTGTGCCGGATGATACTTCGGGTGAGGCGGTGAAGGCATTCGTCGTGAAGAAGGACGAGTCACTCACCGAAGATGACCTGCGCGAATGGTGTGAAAAGAACCTGACCGGCTACAAGCGGCCGAAGTTCTATTCCTTTGAGAAGGAACTGCCGAAGACGAACGTCGGCAAGATCCTTCGCCGTAAACTCAGGACGGGGTCCTGATCCACTGTGGATGCTGTCGGACCTGACCCAAAAACCATGGGATCAGGCCGGCATCCAAATTCTCCGGATACGGTCGATCACTTCTTTCCCAGCGGCCGAACCAGTTTTGATCCAAAAGTTCCCTTTGAAAGGAATTGATCTGCGCCATGCGTGGTGTCAGAGCGATGGTGGTATCGGATTTCGCGGCCGAGGGACGACCCTTGGCCAGCGTGAAGCCTGCAGCCAGCAGTGAAGCCCTGACCGGAGTCGACGCGGAATAGGTGAAGATCTCCGCCGCCTGCTCATGGCAAAGACCATAAAGCTTCTGGAAGGCTTCCAAAGACCACATGGGGCCGTTGGTCTTGGCTGAAAAAGGATCGTAGAACACGATGTGCGGTGCCGGGGCCTGGGGCATCTGCTCCAGGGCCTCACCTTCCCAAAGTTTCCAGACAAGGCGGCCATCGGCGCTGCTCCACTCGCCTTTGCGCAGGATATGAGTGGGGCCGCTGTGCCAGAGATGTTTGAATTTCAAAAGATGATCCATCGCCAGACGCAGGGAATCCAGATCATTTTCGTAGCTGTGAATATGCAGGGGTTTTAAGCCGGTGTGACCATCGGCCAGAAGACCTTCATAGACGCGAATCGCAGCCATTGCATTATGCGCGGCGCCCAGGCCCACATCCCAAAGAACGAGAGGCGCATCACCGCCTTCCCGCAGGCGATGACTCAGGTGCGATTGCTCGGCATAGAGCAGACGCGCTTCCTCATCAGGATGCACGAAGGAATGCATGACCTCGCCGCTGGAGCACTGACCGATGCTGAAGAAACCCTGAGTGGATTCGATCAGCTGATAATCCCCGCGCTGACGCGCCGCTTCTCGAGGTTTGCGCTTGGGTTTGGTCGGCTTGGCCGGGAAATCACGATCGCGCGTGACGAGGACTTCCCTTTGCTCGCGATAGAACGCGGCGAAGGTATCGTTGATAATGTGCTCGCGCATGCGGCGCATCAGGTCCTGATAGAAATGAAGATTATGAATGGAAAGCAGCTGGGAGCCGAGCCCCTCGCTGGCTTTGCAGAGGTGATGAATATAAGCCCGCGAATAGCGCTGACAGGTATAGCAGCTGCAGTTCGGATCGACTTTCTCTTCCCCGAATTTATAAACGCCGCGTTCAAGCCGCAGCTGGCCTTCTGTGGTATAGGCCACGCTTTGCTGGGCATGGGCGGTGGGAATGATGCAATCAAACATATCCACACCACGATGCACAGCTTCCAAAAGGTCGATCGGCGTGCCGACGCCCATCAGATAACGCGGCAGGTGTTCGGGCAGAAGATTCGCGGTGAGTTCACAGAAGTCCTCGCGCTCGGCTTTGGTTTCACCGACGGCGAGACCGCCGATGGCAAAACCATCGAAGGGCATTTCAGAGAGCGTGGCCGCACTCTGGCGACGAAGGTCCTCATAGCACGCGCCCTGCACAATCCCAAAGAGCGACTGCGGGGAATCCTCGCGCGCGATCAGACTCCTTCTGGCCCAGCGGTGGGTGAGTTCCATGGCGGCTTTCGCAACGGAATAATCCGAAGTCGAGGGTACGCATTGATCGAGCACCATCATGATATCGCTGCCGATCGAGCGCTGCATTCCAATGCTGCGTTCCGGGGTCAGAAGATGTTCGGTGCCATCGACGTAACTGCGAAAGCGAGCCCCGTCTTCACCCATCGTGCGGGAATTCGGCAGCGAGAAGATCTGAAAGCCACCCGAGTCAGTGAGAAAGGATTTTTCCCAGCTCGTGAACTTATGAATGCCGCCCATGCGTTCAAACACAGCCGCGCCTGGCCGCAGCATCAGGTGATAGGTATTCGCAAGCAGGATGTTCGCACCCGTGGCTGCGAGTTCTTCAGGCTTCACGCCTTTGACTGTGGCTTGGGTACCGACAGGCATAAAGATGGGCGTTTCGACTTCACTATGCAAAGTGCGGAAGCGACAGGCGCGGGCCCGTGAACCAGAGGCTTTGGCTTCAACGCGGAAATTCAAACGAGTCATGGGGCTGACCTATAAATGTTGACTTGGGCAAGTGCCGGGACCCTGGGTTATACCCAATGGCGCAGAGCGGGGCAATGCTTTTAGCTGCGGTCATATGACTTAGTTGATCTGGATGACGAGTTCCATGGGTTTGCGATTCCGAATGTAGCTGAATGTCGCAGTGTTGGCGGCTTTCAGCTGACTCAGCGCCTTGATGGCCAAGGCGGCATCGTTGATGGGCTGCTCATTGATGTGGGTGATGATGTCGCCGTTTTTCAGGCCGGCGATATCGAAGATGCTGCCCTGGTCGATTTCCAGCAGCTGAAAGCCGGTCAGACGTCCGTTTTCCACATGAGGAACGGCGGCGGCCTGCATGAGGATCTTGTTCAGGTTTTCCCCGACCAGATTGTCCTTGAGGCTGCGCGTGACCTTCAGGGTATTGCCCTGGCGCTCGATGCCTTCCGCATGCACGAGGTTTTCAGCAAGGCTCGATTGAGGGGAGACTTTGACCTCGGTCGGTGCTTCATCGCCGACGCTCAGCTCATAGAATTTGCTGTTATAGGAAAAGGTCACGGTTTTGCGGAAGATTTTTTCAATGCGGCAGCCGGCGACGATGTCCTGGCCTTCCCGGAACGCGGCCACGCGGCCACTGGTCTTTTGTTTGATCAGGGCCACACCCTTCTGATTCTGGCTGCTGGCTATGACGCCAAGGACGTTGTAATCAAAGGGGTTTCCCTGGGCAAGGGAGGCCCCGAATAGAAATGAAAGGAAAATCACGAGTCCGGCGAAGTTCTTCATGGCCACAACCTTTCCAGTATCCGAGCAACAGGGGAACCACACAGAAGACCACTCTTAAAGACTATCGGAGCAAGGCCTGTGCCGATTCAAGGAAGCCACGCTTTGACGGGCAAGCCGTTGAAATATGAGGGGAATGGTTGGGTAAGATTCCCGGCTTACTGTCAGCGGCGATGACAGAGATCGTCAATCTCATGGTACCGCTGAAGGTAAGGGGGCGGTAGCCCGCCCCCGTTTTTTTAGCCGCGGAGCAGTTGCAGCACGAGTTCTGGTTCGGAGTTGGCATGAGCCAAAACCGAGGCGCCGGCCTGTTCCAGAATCTTGTTCTGGGTGAAGCGGGCCGTTTCCGCCGCGAAGTCCACATCACGGATCCGGCTGTTGGCGGCGTTCAGGTTTTCGTTCGTCACGTCGATGTTCGAGATCGCAGTGTTCAAACGGGATTGAACCGAACCGAGGGAGGCGCGGTAACCGGCCACTTCATTGATCGCGGTATCGATCACATTGAAGAGGGCATCGGTTCCATCCGGACTCAGATCGGCAGCGCCGCCGTCGGGATCATCAGGAACGACTTTGAGTCCGCCGTTCACCACTTTATCCAGGGCCTCGTTCAGAACGCTCAGCTCTTCGAGGTTGATCGTCACGATATCCGGATCGGTTTCAGGATCAATATCAGGAGCCGATCCATCGACATCCGCGCGGTTCGAGGAACCGACGAAGATGCGCATGGCGGTGTTGTCCCCAGCTTCCAAAACCTTCCGCCCGTTGAACTCGGTCGTCTTCATGATACGGCCGACTTCATCGCGCAGCTGCTGGAATTCGCGGTCAAGGAATTCCCGTTCGCGGTTACCGATGGTGTCCGAAGCCGCCTGCGAACCGAGCTGGCGCATACGGAGCATGACGTTGGTCATTTCATTCAGACCGCCTTCGGCCACCTGAATGTAACTGATACCGTCGTTGGCGTTACGTTTGGCAACATCCATGCTGGCGATACGGGAACGAATCCGCTCGGAAACGGCAAGGCCGGCGGCGTCATCCGCCGACTTGTTGATCCTCTGACCCGAGGACAGGCGTTCGATCGACGAAGCGACTTCCTTGCGTGAGTCGGAAAGTTTCTTCTGCGCGATCAAGGATTCCACGTTGGTTTTGACTCGAATACCCATAACAAAAACCTCCTTGTTACAAAGGCGTTGAAAATTAGCGCAAGAGTTGCAGAGCCATCTCTGGCTTGGCGTTCGCTTGCGTAAGGACCGAAATGGAAGAAGCCTGGAGCACTTTTCTTTGCGTGAGATTCGAGGTCTCTTCCGCAAAATCCACGTCGCGGATGCGACTGTTGGCGGTGGTGAGGTTCTCTGTTTGAATGCCGAGATTGTTCATCGCGGTATCCAAACGGCTCTGGATGGAGCCGAGCGTGGCGCGTTCACCGCTGAGGCGGGTCAGGGCGTTGTCGATGGTGTTGAGCTTGTCCGTGATGTCTTCGCGGGACACAGCGTCGCTGCCGTCGACTTCCATGGGTCCAATTTCTGCACCCTTGCCGAGGCCGAGCTGTTCGGAGTTGAAGGTCTTGAGCCCTTCGAGGCCAATCGAGATCGTATCCACGTTGGCTTCGGGTTCGCTTTGATTCACGCCCACCTGGATGACGAGGCGATCCTTCTGATTGGGATCGAAGAGCTTGAGGGAATTGAATTCGGTGGTGGCCGAGATGCGGTCGATCTCATCGACGAGCTGGGTGTATTCGCGGTTCAGATAGCCCCGCTCAACATCACCGATGGTATCGGATGCCGACTGCACAGTGAGTTCGCGCAGGCGGATCATGATGTTGCCGACTTCGTTCAGGGAGCCTTCCGCAATTTGCACCATCGACACGGCGTCAGATGCGTTGCGTTTGGCCTGATTGAGGCCGCGAACCTTGGCCCGCAGACTTTCAGAGACCGCGAGACCGGCTGCATCATCCGAGGATTTGTTGATGCGGTAGCCGGATGAGAGTCGTTCCAGACTCTTATCCATGAGATTCGAATTGGTTTGAGACTGCCGCTGAGCTATGAGAGAAGACACATTGGTTGCTATGCGCAGACCCATACTTTCCTCCTTGAAAAGCCTAAGCCCGTACCTGGGCTAGGAATGGTGTCGCAACTTGCAAAAGAACCATCGGGAGTTTGGAATTTTCCTTAAAAGCGGTGAGGAGCTTTGCGGTTTCAGAGGCTTGTGCGGGGTGTTTCAAAACGCAGTAAAATCATTGGGTTGCGATGCATCCCAAACGGAAATTATTTCGTAGAAGTAAGAAATGATTAAGAGAAACGGGCTTTTTTCATGAATCATCAAAGCGTGGCGAAGGTCGATCTTCATACCGTCGAGGCAGACCTTGCGCGGAAAATTAAGGCCGATGGCGGGCCGGAACGCATTTGGGTGGCGTGCTCAGGCGGGCTCGATTCCAGTGTTTTGCTTTTCCTTTTGGATGGTCTTCAGCGTCGGCTCGGAAATTTTGAGCTGGGCGTCCTGCATGTGAACTATGCGCTGCGAGGGGCGGAGTCGGACCGTGATGAGGAGCTTGTGCGTCAGGCGGCGGCCCGATCGGGCCGTGAACTGCGCGTTCTTAAGATGGATCCCAAGGATCATCCGCACGAGAAGACCGGGATTCAGGAATGGGCCCGAGCCTTGCGTTATGATTGGTTCGCGCAGCAAAGGGGACCGCGGGATTGGATCGCTGTCGCCCATCATCGCGATGATTGGGTGGAAACGATTTTCGCGAGGCTCTGTCGCGGACATAGTCTTATGGATGTGATGGGTATGCAGGTTCTGCATGAAAGGATCTGGCGACCCCTGCTCGATTTGACTCGGTCACAGATCGAGGCACTGGCTCGTCAGCACGGCATCGGCTATGGCGAGGACAGCTCCAATCGAGGGATGGATTACACCCGAAATCGCCTGCGCCTTCAGATCCTGCCCGAGCTGGAGCGGCTTTTCCCCGGCTTTGCCCATAACATTTGGCTTCATGCCCAGGATCTTCAGGACGCCCTGCACCTGATTCAGGAGGAAAGGGCCGCCCTGCCTTTGCAGGAAACCCTGAGCTTGAGCGAGCTGAAGACACGGCCTCCCTTCCTGGCCCGACATGAAATCAGTCGCTACCTTCAGGCCCAGGTGCCTGGAACCCGCGTATCGCGCGATCTTCTTTTCACCATTCATGCCGCCCTGGTCCAGGGTTCGGTATGGACGGGAATGCTGCAGCCCGGAACACAAGCGGTCTGCCAGCAGGGAGTTTTATCCATTGTTCGCAATCAAACGCCCGAGGGCGAACGCTGGCAACAATTTCGCGCCGCATTGCTCGACGAAAGTCTGGATGTCTGGCCCCCTGCTGCGCCATGACGAGAGAGAAAGGCAAAAAATACCGCCGCACCCTTTGAAAATGCCTGCTAGACTGGAACGAGGAAGGGAAGAGAAACCTGTAAGTGCTTGTTGCTTGAAGGATGAGACAGGATCGCTAATAATGAATAAATGCAGGAAAGACTCGACCCCAAAACCGGTCATCGTTACAGACTATATATCATCGAAGATTCCGAATAATATGACGTGGGTAACCATCGCAGCTCAGTGTCGCGATGTAAGTTTTAGTTCCAATTTAAACAGCCGCATGTAAAAACAGGTAGCATGTCGGCTCGCCAGTTTCGTAAAGCTGTAGTGTGCCTGATAGCCCCAGATGAGGAGAGCACGATCCATGTCTAAAGCCAAAAAACCGAACCAGCAGATGAAGTTCACACTCATGCTTGTTGGTTTGGTTCTACTCTTCATCATGTTCAACATGATGTCCCCGCAACACCAGGAAGACCAGAACATGAAATTCGCGGATTTCATGGAAGCGGTCGATCAAGGTCAGATCGGTGATGTGACCTTCCGCGGCACCAACGAGATCATCGCTGTCAAGAAAGACGGCACCCCTTACAAGGTCCAGGCTGCGACCGATGCGGCTCTGCGCGACGAACTGCGCAGCAAAAAAGTGCGCGTGAATTACGAAACCAACGAGAACGAAGGCGGCAGCATGTGGAAATCGTCTTTGATTTTCCAACTCGTTCCCATCGTCATCATCCTCGTTTTCCTGATCATCCTGATGCGCCAGCTGCAGATCGGTGGCGGCAAAGCGATGTCCTTCGGGAAAAGCCGGGCCAAGCTCCTGAACGAAAACCAAACCAAAATCACCTTTGAAGACGTGGCGGGCATCGAGGAAGCGAAAAACGAACTCGAAGAGATCGTCGACTTCCTGAAAGACCCGAAAAAGTTCACGCGCCTCGGCGGCCGCATTCCCAAAGGCGTTCTGCTCGTGGGCCCTCCCGGTACCGGTAAAACGATCCTGGCCAAAGCCATTGCGGGTGAAGCCGGTGTGCCCTTCTTCTCGATCTCCGGTTCGGACTTCGTGGAAATGTTCGTCGGCGTCGGTGCCAGTCGCGTGCGTGACCTCTTCGAACAGGCGAAAAAACAAGCTCCCTGTATCATCTTCATCGACGAAATTGATGCCGTCGGTCGTCAACGCGGTGCCGGTCTCGGCGGCGGTCATGACGAGCGCGAGCAAACCCTGAACCAGCTCCTCGTCGAGATGGATGGCTTCGAAACCAATGAAGGCGTGATCCTGATCGCAGCGACCAACCGCGCTGACGTCCTCGACCCCGCGCTGCTCCGTCCAGGCCGCTTCGATCGCCGCGTGCATGTGCCCAAACCCGATGTCCGCGGTCGCCGCGGTATCCTGAAGGTTCATACCCGCAAAACCCCCATGGCCTCGGATGTGGATCTTGATATCCTGGCCCAGGGAACCTCGGGCTTCTCGGGTGCGGATCTGGCGAACCTTGTGAACGAAGCAGCTCTGCTCGCCGCTCGTCAGGACGCCAAGACTGTTTCGATGATGCACTTCGAATCCGCCAAAGACAAAGTGCTGATGGGTCCCGAGCGTAAGAGCATGATCATCAGCGAAGAAGAAAAACGCAACACGGCCATCCATGAAGCCGGTCACTGCATTGTGTCCAAGGTGCTTCCTGGTTCGGATCCTGTGCACAAGATCACGATCATCCCGCGCGGCTACGCCCTCGGCATGACCGTTTACCTGCCTTCCGAAGACAAGCTTTCCGTGTCCCGCGAATATGCTGAAGGCCGTATCGCAACAGCCATGGGCGGTCGCGCCGCGGAAGAGATCGTCTTCAACATCACCTCGACCGGCGCCGGCAGTGATATCCAGCAGGCGACCGACCTTGCGCGCAAGATGGTCACCCAGTGGGGCATGAGCGAAAAACTCGGACCGATCGCCTGGGGAACTCCCGATCATGAAGTCTTCATGGGTCGCGATTTCGGTGGGCGTGAAGGCTTCTCGCAGAAGATCATGGAAGAGATTGATGCCGAAGTGAAACGCCTTGTCATGGGCGGCTACGAGCTGGCGGTCAAGATCCTGAAAGAACGCCGCACAGTCCTGGAAAGCATGGCCGATGCGCTCCTGATCCGGGAAACTCTTGAAGCCCATGATATCGAGAACATCATGAACGGCCAGATCATCATCTCGGAAGACGAGCGTGAGAAATACAAAGAACGGGTTCAACGCGAAAAGCAGCTCCTGAGCGGAAAAATTTCGCAAAAATCAGCCAAAGGCCGTGATTCCAGCGATAAACCGGAAACAGAGTCGACGACGCCTATTGAACCCTTGCCCTTGGGAACCTGACCGAGCAAGGAGGGCGCGTTGAATTGAGTGACGAAGCGCGCAGTTTGATCATCGGGGTGCTCAATGTCACCCCGGATTCTTTTTCAGACGGTGGAACTTTTCTGGATCCTGAAAAGGCGGTGGCTCACGCCTGGGATCTTGTGAACGAAGGGGCCGACGTCATCGACATCGGCGCAGAATCGACCCGTCCTGGGTCGGCTGCCGTCGATGCGGACGAAGAGTGGCGCAGACTGGAGCCGGTTCTGGCCGCTCTCGCTGACCAAAAACCCAAGGCACGCATCAGCCTCGATACATACAAACCCATGACGATGCGCCGTGCTTTGGATTATCCGGTCGACATAATCAATGATATAAGCGGTATTGCCGATCGCCTGACCTTGGAAACACTTGCGAAGCGTGGACTCACCTATTGGGCCATGCATATGCATCGTGATCCAGCGCAGATGCACAAGGATCCTTTGGATGCTGCCGAGGCTCTGCGGGCTGTGGCTGTGTTTTATGAAAGTACTCAAAAGACGCTCATGGACCTTGGATTCACGAAAGACCGCATCTGGCTGGATCCTGGCGTGGGATTTGGCAAGACGGATCGGGCCAACGTGCAGGTGATCGGCCAGGCTCTGGCGGAGTCGGTGCACTATGAAATCATTCTGGGAGTTTCCCGGAAGTCTTTCATCGGTCGCCTGCTTGGGATCACCGATCCCAAGGAACGCGACGCCCCTTCCAAGATGCTGGAGCTGAGTTTTCTTTTGGCGGGAGTAAGAGGAATCCGAACGCATGATGTAGCACGGCTGAAAAAGCTGCGCGATTTGGTGGTGGAATAATGTCAGAACTCTATAACAAGCTGGGCCATTGGGCATTGATCGACATCGCCATCATCGCGATGATCATCTACCGCCTTTTGCTGCTCATCCGTGGAACGCGGGCCATGCAGATGGTGCTTGGGATTCTGATGACCATCGGCTTTGCCTTCTTCATCTCGCAGGTTTACCCGCTCACGACTTTGAAATGGCTGATGGACAAGTTTTATTCGTCCATCATCATCATTATCGTCATCCTCTTTCAGGAGGACATTCGCCGCGTCCTGAGCCGCATGGGAAAGAAAACGGTCTTTCCTACCCATGAGCAGGCTTCGTCGCGCCAGGTCCTGGATGATATCGCCCGCGCCGCCACAGGCCTGGCCGGGAAGAAAATCGGGGCTCTGATCGTCATTGAACGGAACATTATCCTGAGCCGCTACGTGGATATCGGTGTTCTGATCGATGCCCGGATCAGCAAGGAGCTTCTGGTTTCGATCTTTCACCCGACTTCACCCATTCACGACGGAGCGGTTATCATTCAGCAGGGCCGGATCGCAGCCGCAGGCTGCTTTTTGCCGTTGACCCGCGATGAGGATGTGGATCCGAACTTCGGCACAAGGCACCGCGCGGCCATCGGCATCAGCCAGGAAACCGATGCTCTGGCACTGGCCGTCTCCGAGGAAACGTCCACAATATCCCTTATGGTGGATGGCAAGGTTTCCCGGAATCTGGATGGCAAGGAGCTTCGCAGGCTTTTGAAGGAATCTTTGAATACGGAAACTGAAGAGGCCGGCGAGAGTCCCACCAGCGCGAAAAATCCCTGGATGGAACGGGTGCGTTCCTTCTGGATTCGAGGAGGGAACAAATGATCCGTGCCCTTCTTTCGCGAGTCGTTCGTTTCGTCTTTCATAACTTCGGCTATAAGGTCCTCTCGCTTTTTCTGGCCGTGATCGTCTGGGCTATTATTCAGGGCGAGCAGGTCCAGGAAATGTCCCGCGAGGTGCTCGTCGCCATCCATGTGACGCCGGACTATGGCATTCGCGGGGAACTCGTCCGGGTCAAGGCCGCCACCATTCGTGGTCCGCAGGCCTGGCTGTTGGAAGTCCCGAAGAAGCTGACGGCCGATATCTATATTCCGGCCGGCAAGGTCGGGCGTTATCGCATCCGCTTGAGCAAGGACGACATCAAGAATCTGAACGAACGTTTGGAAATCATCATTCACGAACCCTATCTGGATCTTTTCGTCGACCGCGTCATGGAGCGGGTTATTCCCGTGAAGGAAGCGATTCACGGCTCGCCCGCCGATGGCTACATCATCGAGAAGGTGAACATAGATCCGAAAGCGGTGACCGTGAAAGGCATCCGCAATGATCTTCTGAAACTGCGCTATGTCTATACCGAGCCGATTGATGTCAGCGGCTTTCAGGAAAGCCGTGTGCTCGATGTCAGATTGGTATCACCTGGGCTCGGAGCAGATGCTCTCTCCACCGATATGGTGCGCGTGGCCCTGCAGGTGGGCGACAGTAAAATCAATAAGCGTTTCGGCAACATACCCGTGGAAATCGTCGGGGCCGATCAGGGCGCTACGGTGAAACCGCAGTTCGTTTCCATCATGGTGCAGGGTGTTCCCGGCGTTTTGAACTTTCTGAAACGCAGCGATTTCCGCGCCTTTGTCGAAGTCCGGGGCCTTGGACCCGGGCGCTACGAGCAGGATATTCGAGTCAAAATACCCGCCGATACCGCGTTGATTGAAACCTTTCCTGAAAAAGGCATCGTTTCGATTGGCAAGGACTGAACTTTCCTTGCCTCGTAAAATCGTCTAGTCTGGGAGCCTAACGATTATATGAGCTAAGGATACAAGAGTGGGCAAATATTTTGGCACAGATGGCATTCGTGGCAAGGCCAACGTCGCACCCATGTCACCCGATTTTGTTCTGCGTTTAGGCCAGGCCATTGGCCTTCATTTTCGCAACGCCTATCCCCATCCCAAAATTCTGATCGGCAAGGACACGCGCCGCAGTGGTTATATGCTGGAGCAGGCGCTTTCCGCAGGTATCTGCAGCGTCGGTGTCGACGTGCAATTCCTCGGGCCTTTGCCCACGCCCGGTATCGCTTACCTGACCCGCGGCATGCGCGCCTGCGCGGGCATTGTGATTTCCGCCTCGCATAATCCCTATGATGATAACGGAATCAAGATCTTCAGTGAAAACGGCTATAAATTACCGGATGAAATCGAAAATAAATTGGAAGAGATGGTCGATAATCCTTCCCATGAAACCTTTCCCACCGGCATCCATATCGGTCGCGCCAAGCGCATCGATGATGCCGTGGGCCAGTACGCGGTCTTTTTAAAGGAACAGTTTCCCAAACATCTGAAACTCGATGGTCTGCGCATCGTCGTCGACTGCGCGAATGGAGCTGCCTATAAGGTTGCGCCCAAGGTCTTCGAGGAACTCGGTGCCGAGATCTTCGTCACCGGCAACAATCCCGATGGTCGCAACATCAACGAGCAGTGCGGGGCTTTGCATCCGGCCTCGCTGGTTGAGAAAGTCAAACTCTACAAGGCGGATCTGGGTGTCGCGCTCGATGGGGATGCCGATCGCCTGATCGTGGTCGATCACACGGGCGAGCTTGTGGATGGGGACCAGATCCTGGCCATCTGTGCCGGTCATCTGGTCAAGGCCGGACGTCTGAAAAAGTCGACCGTCGTCTCGACTGTTATGAGCAATATGGGCCTGGAAATTGCGCTCCAGCGCATGGGTGTCAAGCTGCTGCGGGCCAAGGTCGGTGATCGTTACGTGGTCGATGAGATGCGTAAAGGTGGCTATAACCTCGGCGGCGAACAGTCGGGTCACCTTGTTTTCATGGACCTCAATACCACCGGGGACGGAATTCTGGCTGCGCTTAACCTCCTGGAAGTCATGCTGGAAAACGGCAAACCCCTGGCTGAGCTGAAACGCTGTATGGAGGTCCTGCCTCAGGTCTTGCGGAACGTCCGCGTTCAGCATAAGACTCCCTTTGAACAGCTGCCGGATGTCCATAAGCTGATCCAGGCGGCCGAGGAAAAACTCGGGCAAAGAGGACGCGTCCTGGTTCGCTATTCGGGTACAGAGAATCTGGCCCGGGTGATGCTGGAGGGCGAAGACCAGCACCGGCTGGAAACCATGGCCGCCGATATCGCGCGCGCTCTGGAAACAGCCCAGAAATAAAGGCTTGGGGAAATGATACGACTGGGTGTGAATATTGATCATGTGGCCACGCTGCGCAACGCACGCGGTGAAAGCTATCCGAGTCCGGTGCAGGCTGCGGCCTTTGCTGAACTCGGTGGTGCCGATAACATCACCTGCCATCTGCGCGAAGATCGGCGTCATATCCGTGATGCGGATGTGGAGCTTCTGAAACGCACGATCCAGGTGCCGCTCAATTTTGAAATTGCGGCCACGGATGAAATGGTGCGCATCGCCTCGTCCACGAAGCCGCATGCCGTGACGCTCGTTCCCGAAAAGCGCCAGGAGCTGACCACGGAGGGTGGCCTTGACCTGAGTCAGTCCTCGAAAAAACTCGGCGATCAGATTCACGCTCTGCGTGACCTCGGTATCGTCGTGTCCCTTTTTGTGGAACCCGACGTCAAGGACATGATCGCCGCGAAAAAACTCGGGGCCCAGGCCATCGAAATTCACAGCGGACATTACTGCCGCGCGATGCAGGACGCCCGCACCACAGCCGAACAGCTTGCTCTTCTCAAGCCTTTGCAGGAAGCCGCGCGCGTGGCTCATGACCAGGGTCTTCAGGTTCATGTCGGTCACGGTTTGAACTATAGCCAGGCGCATTGGATGCAGCTCGTGCCGCATCTGGAAGAAGCCAATATCGGTCACGCGATCGTGGCCCGTGCGATTTATGTGGGTCTGACCCAGGCCGTTCGGGAAATGAAAGCCTTGCTCAACGATCCTCAATTCCGTCCCAGCGTGGGCGGCTAAGGCAGGACCATGGCAGAGGAACTTTTTCGTCAGAGCCATGCGGAAGGTGATACGGCGCTTTTAAAGGCCGTGCAGGCCGAGCTTCAGCAGTATCCCTATTTCGTGCTCTGGCTGCAGGGCGAGATGGGTGCGGGCAAAACCAGTTTTGTACGCGCCTATCTTTACGAGCAGGGCCTTGCGGAAAACACGCCGGTCGTCTCGCCCACCTACACCATCATGAATGAATATCAGATCGGTCACGACTGGTACGCGCACCTCGACCTTTATCGTGCGGATGAGAATTTTTCGCTGCAGGAACTCGGGGTCCATGATGCGCGGCCCTATCGCGGGCTTTTCGTCGAATGGCCCGAACAGGGCGGTCCTGGGGAAATCCTTCCTCCTTCTCACGTCTTGAAGATCGAGGCGGACGGCTGGGATCGCCGCATTTATACATTGATTCGAATCCAAAATAAAAAATAAGAGGGCAAGCATGAGTCTCGATTTGCAATTTCTGAAAGACCTCGGCATCAGCAAGGAAAACGCTGCGGCCAGCACCGGCGTGGAATGGTTCGGTTCCAAGCAAAAAGGCAAGTTCGATTCCTATTCACCCGTCGATGGCCAGCTCATCGGCAGCGTGTATAAAGCCGATCGCCAGGACTATGAAAGAGTCATCAAGACCGCGGAAGCCGCAGCCTTGAAGTGGCGGCAAATTCCAGCGCCACAGCGCGGGGAAATCGTTCGGCAGATGGGCGAGAAACTTCGCCAGTTCAAAGCCCCGCTCGGCAGGCTCGTCGCCTATGAGATGGGGAAATCCCTTCAGGAAGGCTTGGGTGAAGTTCAGGAGATGATCGATATCTGCGATTTCTCCGTTGGTCTCTCACGGCAATTGCACGGCCTCACGATGCATTCGGAGCGCCCCAATCACCGCATGTATGAGCAGTGGCATCCCGTCGGACTCGTCGGAATTATTTCCGCTTTCAACTTCCCGGTCGCGGTCTGGTCCTGGAACTCCATGATAGCAGCGGTTTGCGGTGATGTTTCCATTTGGAAGCCTTCGGAGAAAACGCCACTTTCGGCTATTGCGTGTTTTAACATCCTGCGCGATGTTCTGGTGGCAAATAAAGTGCCGGAAGGCGTGATGAGTCTGATCGTAGGTGACGTCGCTGAAATTGGCGAACCGATGACTGCGGACACCCGCATTCCTTTGATCTCGGCGACCGGCTCGACCCGCATGGGCAAGCGCGTGGGAGCCGTGGTCGGCGCGCGTCTCGGTCGCAGCATTCTGGAGTTGGGCGGGAACAATGCCATCATCCTGACCCCGGATGCTGATTTGAAACTCGCAGCGCCTGCGGTTGTGTTCGGTGCGGTGGGAACCTGCGGCCAGCGCTGCACGACGACCCGTCGCCTTGTGATTCATGAGTCGATCTATGAGCAGGTGAAAACCATGTTGCTCAAGGCTTATAGCGGTCTTCGCATCGGCTCGCCCCTGGACGAGAAGAATCACGTCGGTCCTTTGATCGATAAGCAGGCTGTGGAGATGATGCAGTCCGCATTGAATCAGGCGAAGAAGGAAGGCGGCACTCTGATTTACGGCGGCGAGGTTCTGAGCGGCGGTGAATACGATTCAGGCTGCTATGTGAAGCCGGCGATCGTCGAGGCGAAGCCGGAAATGCATATGGTGCAGGAAGAGACCTTCGCTCCCATCCTTTATCTGCTAAAATACAGTGGAGATGTGGAGAATGCGATCGCCATCCAGAACAATGTGAAGCAGGGCCTCAGCTCTTCGATCTTCACCTTGAATCTGCGGGAAGCCGAAACCTTCCTTTCCGCCCACGGTTCGGATTGCGGTATCGCCAACGTCAACATCGGCACGTCCGGTGCGGAAATCGGCGGCGCCTTCGGTGGTGAAAAGGAAACCGGGGGAGGTCGTGAATCAGGCTCCGATGCATGGAAGGCTTACATGCGTCGGCAAACCAATACCATCAACTATGGGCGTCAGCTGCCACTCGCCCAGGGTATCAAATTCGATATCTAAGGCAGCCAAAGGATAAAGAGAGATGAAGACAGGTCGCGGCTTCAGTTTGGTTTTCTTCATGTTCACCTGGATGAATATGCTGGTCGCCGAACCCCAGAAGCCCGAGGCCAAGGCGGCCCCGAAAACCCAGGCCGAACCGCCTCTTCTCTTCTTCGCCCCTGTTGACTATGAGCCCTGGGTCCTCGTGGATGCCAAGGGCAAGGTCACAGGCGGCATCCTCTATGAAATGGCTCATACCATCGGTGATTTCGTCGGGCTTCCCGTCAAGGTCGAAGCGATGCCTTTCCCGCGCTTTGAAAGCCTCATCGCCGAGCAGAATTTCGATTTCACCTTCGTCAATCAGCATCAGGTCCTGCCCGGCGGGACCCGCTTTCCCAAAATGGTCATCGAAACTCAGCTTGGGCTGATCTATCTGAAGAAGAATACGGCCTTCAGCGACTGCAAGAAAATCAAAAGCGTGGCGCACACCAGTCAGAACTCGGACGCTCTGCGCGCCATCATCCAGCAGCAATGCGGCCAGGTGACGGTCGTGAATACGAATAACCTGGGCCAGCGCGTGAAAATGCTGGGCTTTGGTCGGGTTGATTCGTTCCTTGGATCCAATGAGGAAATGGATCTGGTCGGCTGGTTCGGGGAATCCTGTGATGCCCTTGCGTTTGTGAAGTTCTTTGACATGCAGTGGCACATCTTTGCTACGGCCAATTCCCGACTGACCCGCGAACCCTATCGTTCCCGCGTGGAGCGCTTCATCACCGCCTATGAACCCGAGCTTTATCATAAGATCCGGAAAAAAGTCCTCGGCAATCGCTACTGCCACCTGCCGCGCAAAACCTGAATTTTTTGTTAACCCAATTTCGCTTCAATGGATGTATCCTATCGCGTGAGGAAGGGGTGCTTTATGCTTCAGCGCGATGCAAGGTCGACTCCGAATGCCAGCTACAGGATCAGCAGTCGTGGTCCTGTGTGCCTCGTGGCCTGCCGTGAGACGCGGCTTGCCCTTATGATCGCCAGGGCCCTGGAGGAGCAGCATTATCCTTTGATGCTGGTGCCCTCGGCCATGGGTCTCCGTCAGCCTCTTCTCCTGGATCCTGATGTCATCATTCTGGATGAAGCCATGGTTCGGGATCTGGAAGCGACCGGCATCCCGGATAGCCTAAGGTCCATTTCCTGGAAACCGACCGTCCTTCTGGGTGCAGACCATGTTTCGGATTTTGAGCGGGATGTCTTTCCATCACCTGTGATGCTTCCCCTTGGGAGCAGCTCAAGCGAGATCATGCAGACGATCCATACGCTTGCGCAGGCTGAACCGGCGGATGGAAGGCAGGTGCCCTCACCGACTCATGGTCAAGGTTTTAACCTTACTCTCCCAGTGCCTGCGGTGTCGTGAAAAATTAGTTCAGAGACTCGATCTTGACAAATTTTCCAGGAGTTTTATGTTGGAAGTGAGAGGAGATGACTACACGAAAAGTAGCGTAACTCTCAAAAGTATGCGGTTCTGTAAAAGGCACTAGCAGAAGGAGTGAAGAGATTCCCCAGCTGCTTAAGGGGAGCATTAAACAGACAAGGTTTGAAGTGTAGTGTTTATTGCAACGCGAGAGCGCATCCTGTTATCGGGTGCGCTCTTTGCATTTTCAAGCCTGCCGCGCATCCTTGGGAAGGCGGATGATGAAGGTGGTGTGCGGAGCCTTGGTGTCCACGAAGAGATGGCCCTTATGGGCGCTCAGGATCTTCCGCGAAATGCTCAGGCCGAGCCCGGTTCCTTTTCCCGGTGGTTTGGTCGTGAAAAAAGGCTGATGAATCCGCGGCAGGATCTGCGGATTGATGCCGCGCCCGCTATCAATAACCGCCAATTCGTAGCCGGCTCCCCGGGGCTCAAGACGGATGCGAATCCATTTTTCCGCCAGCTCGGCGACTGCATCCTTCGCATTATGAATCAGATTCAAAAGGACCTGAGCAATCTGCACCTGTCGACAGACGCAGGGAGCCTCGGCAATTTTCATATCCACCCGCAGATCGATGCCGTCGTGAAAGAGACCCTCTTTGCTGACAGCCAGGACATCGTCGATGATCTTGGTCAAATCAGCTTCCTCGAAAGGGTCCTCAGCCCCTTCTCGCGAAAGATTGCGCAGGCTGGAGGTGATCTTGGTGATGCGATCGACGGTTTGCTTGATGCGCTGTGAAATATTGATCACGCGGTCGCCTTCGAGCTCCTGTCGCCGCACGAGTATTTCCAGCTGCTCCGCATAGCCGCGAATGATGGCCAGGGGATTATTGATTTCATGCGCGATGCTGGCGGAAAGTTCGGCGATAGCGCTGTAGTGCGTAGCGGCTGCCAGGTGGACCTGCTGCTCTTCGATCGTGCGGTTGCTCTGCTGAAGCTCCTGGATACGCACGAGCAGGGTCTCTTCATGCCGATTGATCGTGCGATAAAGATAGTGGGCATAGAGCAGGGCGATTCCAAAGACGCTGGGACTGACAAACCAGAAAAGCTGCCGCTGCTGATCGGGCGTTATGATGACAGCATGCGCAAAGTGATCGTAACCCCAGCCCTCCAAAGCAAAGAAGGGCACCACCGGCACAAAGCTCCAGAAATGCAGGGAGCGTTGATAGGTGGACGGAAAAATAAGATAAGGCACGATCAGCATATTGATGAAAAAAAGATGCGGCCAGGTGTTGCGACCGAGGATGATGCAGTAAATCAATATCAAAGAATGATTAATGAAAAGGAAGAGGTAACGCCCGAGCAAAGGTTTGTTCGTCAAGCGATTCAGGGGCACGGTCGCCAGGATCATAAGCCCGCCCACCAGGTTGAAGAGCGCGATGCTGGGGTAGCCTTTCACCCAATAGAGGGGGACGTAGAGTTCCACGACGCAGGCAATGATCAAAGCGATCTGATTGCAGATACGCAAACAGCGATATTCTCGCGCCGACCGTTGATTATGTTCCCCTACGTCGGCAATTCTTTTCCATATCAATGCAATTCGGCTCAAGGGATGCCTTTGAAAATAGAGCGTTTGACACCTCGATGCGACTTGAAAACCTGGCAACTCTTAACTGTCGTAAACCTGAAGCCGAGACCCTGTAAACACGAAATTCCACGTGCCCCCGGATAATCTTGACAGGTAAAAATCGTTAGTGTTGTATGCGAGCACAGCCCCAAGGGTTCATGGAGGAAAAATGGCAAACGAATTGGCAGCTTATCTACACTACACGACTCTGGAAAATAGCGAAGGCGGCATGACCGAGGACCGTCTGGCCACACTGGTTATCAATCGACATGAAGCCGCCAACTCGTTCAGCGGTGAGCTTTTAGTACAGTTGAAAAAGCTCCTGGACGAAGTGAATCAGGACCCGACGGTCCGCGCCCTTCTTTTGCAGGGCAGCGGTAAACATTTTTCAGCCGGGGCTGATTTGCATTGGATGAAAGAAGCCGCTCAATTGGATTATGCCGGCAATGTGCAGGAAGCTGAAAAGTTGACTGCCATGTTCGAGGCCCTGGCCACACTCCGCGTGCCGACGCTTGCTGTGGCGAAAGGCGCAGCGTTTGGTGGTGCTGTCGGCCTGATCGCAGCCTGTGATTACGCGGTGGCTCTGGATAGTGCCCGTTTTTGCCTGAGTGAAGTGAAGATCGGGCTTTTGCCTGCCGTGATTTTGCCTTATCTCGGCCGCAAGATGCACCCAGGAGCTTTAAAACGCTTGATGCTCACGGCCCGGGTGTTCCATGCCGCCGAGGCTTTAGCCAGCGGTCTTGTGCAGGCAGTCACTCCAGCCGACGGAGTGGAGGCACTTCTGCATGACGAGCTGAATCTGCTCTTGAGCGCAAGCCCCGAGGCTCAGGCGACGTGCAAAGGCCTTTATCAAAAGGTGGAAGCCCGTTCGTGGGCCCAGGGTCCGGAAACGGTGGAGGCCATTGCCCGCACCCGTGCGAGCAGCATGGGCCAGGCGGGGCTTTCCGCATTCTTTGAAAAAAAGGATCCCGTCTGGCTCAGGCGCGTTCCCCGCAGCGCGCGGGTTTTTGTTGCCTGATTCTGCATAATCTCACGCTTTTGTGCCCAGACGCCTTGTCCGGGCTACATTTTTTACTGCCCTATCACTCACCCAAACGCAGAAGTCTTGAAGTCCCTTCCCAAAGGCCGTATCACAGGACATGATATTCCCAGGTCGAATCGATGGTGTCCAGCGCGAGGTAACGCAACTATGGGGTTTCAGGTTTTCAAGTTTGGCGGCACATCGCTCGCCAGTCCGGAATCATTGCAAAAGGTGCTTGGCATCATTGAGAAACACCGGGAAGGCCTCTGCATTGTCGTCTCCGCCAGCAGTGGCGTAACGGATAATCTGTATAAACTCTATTACGGTGCTGTGCAGAATAGACGCGATGAAGAAGCCGCTCTTCTGCAGCAGATTTCCGATCGGCACCGCCTCCTTGTCCAGGGCCTGATACCCGCTGGAGCCGAGCAGGATCGCGTCTGGAACGCTGTGAAAACCCTGCTCGATGAGATCGCCCGTATCTGTGAAAGCCTCGCGATTCTGCGCGAACAGACGGCCAAGACGCTGTCCAAAACCGTGGCCTATGGCGAGCGCCTGATGGCGCTGGTCGTCAGTGAAGCCCTGAAAGCGCGCGGCCAGAAGGTGGTGGGGATTGATTCCACTGAGCTCATCAAGCTCATGCGGGAAAAAAGCGAATACACGCCGGATGACAACGCTTCGAAGAAAGCTGTGAATGAGCGTTTAAAACCTGTCCTGACCAGCGGTTCCATGGCCGTCGTCCCCGGTTTTTTCGGGGAAGGTCCGGAAGGCGAGGTGATGATACTCGGACGCGGGGGCTCGGATTATTCCGCGACGCTGCTCGGAGCCTATCTGGGTGCGGATGCCGTCTGCCTTTACAAGGAGGTCGATGGCCTCATGACCGCTGACCCGCGGCATGTGTTTGAAGCGCGGGTCTTGCCCGAGCTGCATTATCGCGAGGCCACGGAACTCGCGTATTACGGTGCCAAGGTCCTGCATCCGCGCGCGATCATTCCGCTGGTCGCGCAGAAGATTCCCTTGATCGTTAAGAATACTTTCTTCCCCGATAAACCAGGAACCCGCATAGCCGGTGATGTAGCCTCCGGTTCCTATCCGGTCAAGGCTCTGAGTTATATTGATAAGCAGGCGCTCGTCTCGGTCGAAGGCAAGGGCATGATGGGTGTGCCCGGCATGGCCTCGCGGGTGTTTGGAATCCTGGCCCAGGAAAATATTTCGATCTGTCTGATCACCCAGGCCTCAAGCGAAGCAAGCATCTGCTTTGTGGTGCCGGGGGAACAGGGCGAGCTGGCCCGGAAACTTCTGGAGAGCAGCTTCCGCTACGAAATAGATCGGCAGCTCGTGGATGAAATCAAGCTGACGAGCAACATCGCGGTGCTGGCCGTCGTGGGCCTGGGCATGAATGGAACGCCGGGCATTGCCGCGCGCGCTTTTTCCTGCATTGCCAAACAGGGCATCAACATCATTGCCATCGCTCAGGGTTCATCCGAGCTGAATATCTCGGTCGTGATCGAGCAGCATCAGGCCGCACGCGCACTGAGGGCTCTGCATCAGGAATACGGTCTGGAAAAAATTCGTCCGGTCCTGATCCGCGATCCGAGTGAAATCAACCTGGCGATTTTCGGCCTGGGGCAGATCGGTCAGGTGCTTGTCCGTCAGCTCGAAGATCAGAAGGATTATCTCGATCAAAAATTAAAACTGCGTGTGCCGATCGTCAGCGTCGCCGATCGCTCCGGTCTTCTGACCTGCGACAAGGGTTTCCCGGCAGCGGAGCTTGAGCAGTTTCTGGAGCGCAAAACGCATAAGCAAAAGCTTTGCGCCGATGGGGCCAGCGCGAGCCTTGACGACCTTTGGCACGGCGCCTGGGACCGCAAGATATTCATAGATCTGACCGCGACGGAAACCGCGCCCATCCTTAAAAAGGCCCTGCTTGCTGGATTTCATGTGGTGCTGGCCAATAAAAAACCCCTGGCCATTCCTTATAAGGAATATAAGGAGCTGCGTGACATCGCAGCCGAAAAAAATCTTTCCCTCCGTTACGAAGCCACGGTCGGCGCGGGTCTTCCCGTGCTCGATACCATAGACAAACTCGAAGTGGCCGGTGATGAGGTTCTGGAAATCCTCGGCTGTCTTTCCGGAACCCTGGGTTATCTCATGACCCAGATGGAAGATGGCGTTCCGTTTTCGCAGGCCGTGCGCAATGCCTATGATTTGGGTTATACCGAGCCCGATCCGAGGGATGACCTGTCCGGGATGGACGTCGCGCGCAAGGCTTTGATTTTGGCCCGCACCATTGGTCTGACCTTAAACCTAGATGACATCAAACTCGAAGGCCTGTTCCCGGCTGATTGCAGTCATGATGATCCCGAGGTCTTTTTGAAGAATCTGACCCGACTCGATCAGTCTTATGGCGATCGCATCCGTGGGGCCCAGAGTCGCGGCGCCGTTCTGCGTTTTGTCGCGCGCATCAGCCGTGATCAAGTGAGCGTGGGCATCGAGGAAGTCGATAAGAATAGTCCCTTTGGTCGTCTGCGGGGAACGGATAATCAGGTGACGCTGAAAACCCAGCGTTATGCGAATAATCCTTTGATCGTGACCGGACCCGGCGCCGGTGCGGAAGTGACCGCGGCAGGCGTTTTGAACGATATTATTACCATCGCCAGCAGCCAGGAGCGGGGAGGACGGGCATGAGTGAATTTCGAGTCTTTGCACCAGCCACGATAGGCAATGTGGCTTCGGGTTTTGATGTCCTTGGTCTTGCCGTCGCAGGATTGGGGGATACCTTTGTTTTCGAGGAATCGAGCCACTACAGTATCGCCGTGCAGGGGCGCGATGCGCGTCTTGTGCCTTTGGAGCCAGAGAAAAATACTGTAACGCTCGCGGCAGAAGCTCTTTATCTGCACCTTGGCATCACCCCGAAACGTTTTCATGTGACCCTGGAACGCGCTCTGCCTTTGGCCGGTGGACTGGGGTCCAGCGCGGCTTCGAGCGTGGCCGGGGCTTTAGCAGCCGCGAAGCTCGCCGGAGTTTTGGATCGGAAGGATCTGATTTTAAAATCCGCTCTGGCTGCGGAAACCGTGGTGGCCGGACCGCATCTCGATAACATCGCGCCCTGCGTTTATGGGGGCCTGACCCTTGTGCAGGATGTGGGGAACCTGAGAGTTTATCCCGTGCCCTTGAAGGCCAAATTCTGGGTGACCCTGACAACTCCTCCGCTTCATATCCAGACCAAGGAAGCCCGGAAGGTTTTGCCTCAGCAGCTCGACACCCCACGCTGGACGCGACAGATGGCCCACTGCACGACGCTGGCCCTGGCTTTGGCCCTGGGCGACCAAGAGCAGATTGCCTTTGGTTTGAAAGATCCTTTTGCAGAACCCGCACGCGGTAACCTTATTCCAGGATTTTTCCAGGCCAAGGCCGTGGCCATCAACGCCGGCGCCTTTGGTTTTTCCATCAGTGGCAGCGGCCCCACCTGCTTTGCTTTGAGTGCCGACGAAGCAACCGCGCATAAGGTGGCCGAAGCTGTCCGCGAGGTCTTTGGGCCTCAGACTCTTGTTCATATCGCCGAACCCAGTTTGGAAGGAGCCAGCATTTTATGAGCCAGGCCCGCTTTGCTTGTCTTCAATGCGAAAAAACTTATGATTGGCTTGAACTCCGTTATGCCTGTGACTGCGGTGGACTGCTCGAAGTCAAGCATGATGATGCCGCGTTGCGCAAACTTCCCGAGCTTTCTGAGCAGCGCCTGACCTCGCGCAAACCCTATGATCGCAGTGGCGTCTGGCGTTTCCGCGAGGGTGTTCTGCCCCTTGCTGAATCCATGATCGTGACGCAGCCGGAAGGCCAGACACCGATCTATGAAAGTCCAGTCCTGAATCAATGGGCCGGTCAGCATCGTTTAAGTCTGAAGCACGAAGGCGAAAACCCCACCGGATCCTTTAAAGATCGCGGCATGACCGCCGCCGTATCCATGGCCAAGCGCCTCGGCATGCCGGTGGTGGCCTGCGCATCCACCGGAAATACCAGCTCATCCCTTGCAGCCTATGCGGCCCGCGCGGGGCTCAAGGCCATCGTTTTTCTTCCCGCGGGCAAGGTGAGTCAGGGGAAGATGGCCCAGACTTTGGGATATGGAGCCAAGGGTTTGGCCATCCGCGGTGACTTCGATGATGCCATGCAGATCGTTCGAGATCTGGCGGCTGCGGGACGCGTTTACATGGTGAACTCGCTCAATCCGCATCGGATTGAAGGGCAGAAGACCATCATCTGGGAAATGCTGCAGGATCGCAACTGGAAGGCTCCTGATTGGATCGTGGTGCCGGGTGGCAACCTGGGCAATACGAGTGCCTTTGGCAAAGCGATTGATGAAGCGTACGCCTGGGGCTGGATCACCAAGAAACCGCGCATCGCGACCATCCAGGCGGAAGGCGCGAATCCCTTTTTCAGAAGTTACAATCGCGATTTTGCCAGCCTCGAAGCCATCACGGCGGAAACCGTGGCCACCGCGATCCGTATCGGCTTTCCTGTGAACTATCCGCGCGCCGTGCGATCTATTCTGAATACCAACGGTATCGTCGCCGATGTCACCGATGCCGAAATCATGGCTGCGAAGGTGGTCATTGATCATGCGGGCATCGGCTGTGAGCCGGCGAGTGCCGCAACGCTTGCGGGTGTGAAGAAACTCGTTAAAAAAGGCATCATCGGGACCGAAGAGGATGTGGTGCTCGTGCTCACAGGGCATATGCTCAAGGACCCGGATGCGATTTTGAAGGCTCAGACGCTTGACTGCACGGAAATCGATGCGGATGCCAACGCCATTGTCCGAGCCTTGGATCGGGTATGAGGCCCCTTCAATGCTTGAAAGCGGTTACGAGGCCGTAGATGGCCAGGAAGATCAGAATCACAACGGTTAGAAAAGGACTGGCGATCAGAATGATGCCGACCAGTCCAATACCAAGCCCCATGGCGAGTATTCCACCCAGAATCAAAACAGTCATCTGCAGGAATTTTCGGGTGCCGCTCGAATGCTCTTGATTCAGCCACTGCTTGATCGCCTCGGCGATAGAACTCATAACGGATTTTCCTTCAGCTGCGCAGGGCCTGAACCTTGACCTGTCCAGAACGTCCAATGCGATAGACCAGCATAATCGGTCGGCAGCAGACCTGGCAGTCCTCGATATAATTGGTCGCGCCGGATGAAAGATCGAAAAACGTGACAAAGACTTCGCCGCACCAGGGGCACTGTACATTCACGGGTTCTTCCATCCAGGTCCTCCTGCCGGTTCAACGGAAGGACAACTGTCCCTCCGCACCTTTGGCTCGGGCTGAGCCTGGGAAAATAATGGGGCCATTCTGAGAAAAATTCAACCATTCGAAACGGCAGGCATCCGCATTGCCGGCAATAGGACAGGTCCTGTCCTTCAGAGGATTATTGATAGCCTCCAGATACTCCAGCTTAGGCAAGGCCTTGAGCGCGGCGATGTCTTCGATGAAATTGTCATTCAGAATGACGACCTTGAGCGAGGTGAAGGGCAAAAGTTCCTGCACGCTGCTCAGGGAATTCCTGGTCAGATTGATCTCGATCAGCTTGGGCAGATTGCGCATACCCTGGAGCGTCTTGAGGCCCTCACCTTTGGTGTTCTGCAGAACGAGACGCTTCAAGGCGGGCAGATCCGCGAGTCCTTCCAGGTTGACCAAAGGGTTATTGCTGAGGTCCACGTACTGAAGTCGGGGCAGTCCCGCAAGTGGCTGAAGGGACGTGAGCTTATTGTTTTCAAGGTTCAGGCGGGACATCTGCGTCAGCTGTGAAAGATCCGGCAAAGCCGTGAGGGCGTTGTTGGCCATCGACAGATTTTCAAGCATCGGCAGGGCATTGAGGACGACAGTATCCATCTGGGTGTTTTCAGCGATTTCCAGGTAATGGACCTTCGGCAAGGCAAAAGGCAGCGTGAAACGCGTCAGGCCGGCGTTCGCGAAGATCGACCCTTCCTCAAGTGCAGGCCAGTTCCCAGCTTTGACATCACCTGCGATGTCCGATGCATACACAAAAATCCGTTTCATGCGGGGAGCATCAGCGGGAAGCGCTTTCAAACCTGTCACTTCGAGAAGATCCAGCGATTCCAATTCGCTCCACTGAGCGGGTAAATTACGGAGAGCCAACTTGTTTAAAAAGAGGACCCGCACCTTGCTCAGGGGCGTAAGGTCCAAAGGTTCGCTCAAAGTCAAAGAGTCCAGGCGCAGCTCATCCAGGGATAGGCTATTGAAGTCAGGCAGGGTCGGGAGATTCACATAAGCCAGGTCCAGGACTCTCAGATTTTTCAACTGGCTCAGATTACTGAAGTCGAGCGGCACGCTCGGGTTCTGCAGGCGCAGGTTTTCCAGCAGCGGAAAGGCCGCAATACGCAAAGGTTCGGCTTTGATGCGGGCCTGCCGTTCGGAAAGCACATTGTCGATGATCGTCAGTTTTTTCAAACTGGTGAGCGCCGCCAAGGGGCTAAGGTCCTGGATCGCATGATCGGAGAGGGTCAGCTCCTCAAGCCCCATATCAGCGAGGGCGCGCAGGGGGCGAATGTCCTCAAGGCGCGCGCTGTCGATGAAGGTTGAGGGATCAAAGCCGCCGATTTCGAGCTTCTTTTGCTCGGCCAGCATTTTACGGAGCCAGCTGTCCGCGCTTTCGCAATTTTCAAAAATCTCGCGGGCTCCGGCCTCATCTCCGCTTTGGATGCGGTAATCACTGACTATGCGCAGAATTCTTTGGACCGTGAACCATGCGGGATCCTCATGATTATTATACTGGCACCAGCCCAGGAAATCCTTGGGTTCCTCGGTCAGCACATCCAGACTTTCCGTAGGCATGCGTGGATTGATGGACGCATCATAGGCGAGTTTCACACCCGAGGTATCTTCGATCCACTGGACGAAATCGCCCACGAAATTATAAATGGCTTCGCCCGTATCGCAGATGGTCTCAAGCTGCTCGGGCACCAGGATGCGATCCCAGCCCATGAAGTCACCAACCAGATACCACTGATCATTTTCTTTCACATAGGCGGGTCCGCCCGAATCGCCGAAGCATGGTCCGTGATCAGGACGTGGTCCGATCACGATCAGATTGAAAAGACGCCCATGATTGACGAATTCACGCACATTGGTGTCGACATAGAGAAGTTTTCCGCCCTGGCAGCTTGCATCATCAAAGGCGCATTGCGAAGCGGTGCGACCATAGCCGGCAATGGAGATCGGGGTCTTGGCCGCGAAGGCGGCTGGCTGATGCCAGATTTCCACGGGCTTGAATCCGGCGGGAATATCCCCCTGGAAGCGCACCCAGGCGATGTCAAAATTGGATTCGAATTTTTGAAATTTTTTGAAGGTGGCCAGCTCTTCCGCATCCCGGAGAACGGCTGAGTCAGCTTTGGTGTCCTGGCCGAAAAGGATTTGGAAATCCTGGGGCCGCTTATCGAAGACGCAGTGTGCGGCGGTGACAATCAAATGCTCCGCCACCAATGTTCCTGAACAAAAATGATTGTGAGAATTTTTATCTACGAGGGCGACAGCACTGTAAGACGCGGGATGCTCAGCCGTGGGAATGCTTCCGTTCACCATGCGCAGCGCGGAGCTCTCCGTATTCGTCGAGCGGTCACACATCAGGAGAAAGGCGGGCACGAGCAGGATAAATGAACCAAAGAGACCGTGAAGGATGGGGCGTTGGCGTATTTTTTTTAGCATAGGCTTGGAACTCCTCGGTGCTGACTTCTTTCGTGCGTGGTGCACGCTTCGTGCCACGAGCATTCCATTCAGCACAGTATGCTGAGCGCAGAAAGCCAATCTCCCTTGCGTGGAATCCTTCGTTATGCGACGGCATATCGCGTTATTCCGCGTGTAAGCAAGCTTTTTTTGGATCTTGGCCGCTTGGCAAGTATTCCCATTTACAGAAAACTTCTTTGAGACTATGTTCAACGCAGATTCATTTGATTTCACGAAGGGAGATTCCATGCGCGATCGAGTTGGCAATCTGCTGCAAAGTTTTTCCTTAGCCCTCGTCTGCACTTTCTACCTGACCGCTTGCGATCAAGCGAACGATCGCAGCTCGTTGAAACTGACGAATGCTATTGAGACCGACAGTGCGGCTTTTCCCGCAGTTGTGCAACTGATGACGAAGAGCGAGACCGACTCCCGCTTTTGCACCGGCTTCTTCGTTAATGAATATCAGGTTTTGACAGCGGCCCATTGCGTGAAGGATCTGACTCCGGAGCAGCCTGATCTGTATCTGGTGGCAGGAGGAAATGAGACAACTCAGCAGCGAGCGGCGAAAGCTCTTCGTTTCTATGTGCACACTGATTTTGAACGCGGTCTCGATCGCGTAGCCAATCCATATGATGTCGCTGTGGTTGAGTTTCCCGCGGGAACAGCGCTGGATACCATCCGTCTGAGTTCACGCACGCCGCGAGTCAACGATGCGGTGACGATGGTTGGTTATGGTTCGGATCAAAATACGCCAGGCGTTCATTCCACGGCCGCGGGTGAGATCACCGGCACGAAGCGTTATGGTCAGAACTCCATCAAGGGTTCCGCCGATGGCATTCTGAGCGTCGTAGGTGTGGCTAAGACGAAGCCAGGCATCCAGAAGGGTCAGTACGTGGCCACCGCGCAGGGCGACTCAGGAGGCCCCATTCTGATGAATTCAGAGGTAGTCGGCATGATGGTCGCTGTTGATGTGCGCCAAGGTGGTGCGGGTCAGGTTTCAAGCGTTTCGTATGCGATTGATATGAACAGCCCAGCGGTCCGCGAATTTTTGGACAGCGTTTTGGATTGAGGTGTAAAGCCCAGGCGTCGCAGCCTGGGATTTTTTTTGTGCTGGTCCTGGCGGATTCCATGCGAGGACGCGGAGCGGTCGACCCAGGCGATAAAATTCCTCTGTGAACAGAACGCTGCCCCGAACGATCAACACGGATGTTTCCTCCCCCCGCGACATATCCCCCGATTTGCTTCCAATATCGCAAAGAGCGTTCCAAAAGTATTTGGCTGTGAAATCAAGGGGCCTTGGGCTTTCCTCTGCAGCAGAGCACACAAAACTGTGGGAAGTACGGAAAACGTTTTCCGCTTTCCACACAGGACGGTCGGGCCTTTTTTTCTCGTGATTTTCCGTTGTTTGGTGGAAATTATGCAGCGGAGGTCTCAATGAAGCTTGAACCAGCAGGCACGGCCGCGCATATCCATGCACCGGATGTGAAGGCTAAGCATCAGCCGCGGTTGAAAACCCCGACTGATGCTGCGTGATTCATTTCTGCGCAAGCTTATCCAGGATCCCGTTGACGAAGGCACCGGAATTTTCGGTGCTGTACTTCTTCGCCAGCTCGATGGCCTCGTTGATGACCACTTTTTTCGGTGTGTCCGTGAACAGCAGTTCATAGGCCGCGAGGCGCAGCACACAGCGGTCGATCACAGGCATACGGGCCAGGGTCCAATGCTCCGAGACGGCCTCAATCTTTTCATTGAGCCCACTCAAATTCTCAAAAATCCCTTCGACCAGCCGGCGAAAGTAAGCCTTGTGTTCCCGATCGACCCCAAAATCAGTCATGAAGCGATCGCAGTGGTTGGCCGAAAAGAAGAACAGCTTTTCGATTTCACACTGATACAGGAACTGGAGGGCCCATTCCCGGGATTGCGCGTTGGGGTGGTGTTCACGTTGCACCGAAAAACTCCGTATCAATCAAATTGTTTGAGCGTTTTGACCATGGTGATGGCGGTATGGGCGGCTTCCGCGCCCTTGTTGCCAAGCTTGAGGCCCGCGCGATTCAGAGCCTGCTCCACGGTGTTGGTGGTCAGAACGCCGAAAATCGTCGGAACGCCGGTTTCAATGCCGATATTCATAAGGCCGGACGCACAGGGTCCTGCCACATATTCAAAATGGGCTGTCTCGCCGCGAATCACCGCGCCGAGGCAGATGATGCTCGCATAGCGTTTGGTGCGGGCAGCCTTGGCGGCTGTCACCGGAATCTCAAAAGCGCCGGGAACCCAGACCACGTCGACCGTATCCGCAAGACCCTGCTCCTGATAGACCGACAGCGCGGATTCCACCAGAGATTTGGTGATGAGTTCGTTGAAGCGGGCCGCGACGATGAGATGGCGAAGACTCATGGGATACGTTCCTTCCTTAAAACGACTTTTGAATGATCGAATTTTCGACAATTTCCAGACCGAAGCCGGAAAGACCCTTCAGCACCATCGGCGAACTCGTATGCGCCCGCAGCCTTTTGATGCCGAGCGCACGGATGATCTGGGCGCCAGTACCGTGCAGGCGAAGATCCATCTTGCGGCCGCTACCACCATCATTGGCGACATTGTTATAATCCGCGGCGAGCTGCTTCAGCTCGTCCTGCCATGAAGTTTGGGGATGATTCAGATAGATCAAAGCCGCCTTGTCCTGCTCTTTCAGAAGGTCGAGGCCTTTTTGCAGACGGAAGCCCGAGCCGTTTTTCCGATCGGCGAAGACGTCGAGCAGATGATGCTGACTGTGAACGCGCACATCGACGACGCTGTTCTCGAAGTCCTTGCCTTTGATCAGGGCCAGGTGCTCAAGACCATCCAAGGTGTTGCGATAGAGCACCGCTTCGTAGTTGCCGCTGCCGGTTTTGATCGTCTCGCGCGCGACTTCCTCGACCATGGATTCGTGCATCAGGCGATACTGAATCAGATCGGCGATCGCGACGATCGGCATATTATGTTTTTCAGCGAAGATTTCCAGGTCCGGCATGCGGGCCATGGTGCCATCGTCATTCATGATCTCGCAGATCACACCGGCCCCTTTAAGACCGGCAAGACGGGCGATATCCACCGAACCTTCGGTGTGGCCGGCACGTTCCAGGACTCCGCCTGGACGCGCGCGCAAAGGAAAGATGTGGCCTGGCACCACGATATCACCGGGGCTGGTCTGATCATGAATCGCGACCTTGATGGTATGCGCGCGATCGGCTGCGGAAATGCCGGTCGAAACACCCTCGCGGGCTTCGATGCTGACGGTGAAGGCTGTGCCTTGATCGGGGAAATGTTTGCTGCCGTCGGCCATCATGGGAAGTTTCAAATGATCGACGATGCGGGGCTCAAGCGTCAGACAGATCAGACCTCGGGCTTCCTTGGCCATGAAGTTGATGTTCTGCGGCGTCACACATTCTGCGGCTAAAACCAGGTCTCCTTCGTTTTCTCGGTCTTCATCATCGACCATTATCACCATCCCGCCCTGTTTAATGACGTCGATGGCTTTGCGTACTCTGGCGATCAGCTTATCCTGGTCTATCTGCATGGCGATACCCTTTATCCGAGGCTGAGCGAAGGAAAACGTGGTTTTCAAAGATCACTATGTGCGACAAAATAGCATTGTCTGTCCGATGGTCGCATCCTAGCCGAGATTCGGGGCTCTGTCCATGGAAAGTCGGGGGGTTGAAGCAGGATCCTGGGGACCCGGATCCGTGGGTTCCGGTCAGGCTACGCCCATGCGCCGGCTGGCTTTGCGCGGGTGAGGCCAAAGGCCAGGAATGTCAGGGCTCTTCGAGGATCCCGCCAAGCCGATCAAAACGCTTTTCCCACATCGAGCGTCGTGCGGCTGTCCATTGTTCGAGGACAGAAAGTCCTTCCGGGACGATTTGACAGCTGCGAGTGCGACCGATTTTGCGGGTGGCGACCAGTCCGCATTCTTCGAGGAGCTGCAGATGCTGCAGAACAGCCGGAACACTGATCTTGAGCGGCTCGGCCAGCTCTGAAACGGACACCGGACCTTCGCTCACCCTCTCGACGATCGCGCGTCGGGAGGGATCGCTTAAGGCGCGGAAAACGAGATCGAGATTTTTTTGCGCGTGCATGAAAGTCCTGCCTTTATGATGAACGCTTGAGTTCCTGCGCCAGTCGCTCCAGGATCTGACGCCATCCGTCTTCGCGCATTTTAAGGCCATCGGCCCCTTCAAAGAAAGCAATCTGATCACTGAAGACCAGCGTGGTGCCGCCGTCCTTCGGCACGAGTTCAAAGGTGGCGAGTGATGCGGAAATGCGCTTTCCCATAAAGGTCATCGCATAGGAAAGGACGATTCTCTGATTCGGGATGATATCGTGATAGTAGGATTCATTGCTCATCGAACCGCCTTGGGGAAAACGGATCAGTGTTTTCTCCAGACCTCCGACTCTGAAATCGAGACTATGCTCTTCGACTATCGAGCCTTCCCCTTCTGAAAACCAGCGACGTTTTTTGCCGGGATCGGAAAACGCGGCGAAGACCTTGTCCGGGGAAACAGGATAATGACGTTCAATGACGTAATGACCATGAGTGAGGGACGATTTCATACGAGCCTCCGATAGTTAAGTCGATGCTTAAGTATCGGCAGGCTGGCAGGAAAAGTAAAGTACTTACTTAAGTATTATTTTTTCGTCCAGGTTTCCATAACTTGCGACTGTCTCGTCAGCTTCATGCTGCTGACTTTGCCCGAAATCAGGGTCCATTGGACGAGGTCGCCGCTGCTCAGAGTCACGCTGCGCTCCAGGCTTCCGTCCACAAAGGTTTGGGTTGTGACCGCGCTGCATGTGACAGAGGGTGATACGGATAAAGCTTCGATCGCATAGCTGCCGACATTCGGTGCGGCCGCTATCGTGTAAAGAACGGAGCTGCTATTCAAGGCTGTGACGGCTTTTTTAGCATCCGCTGTGACCGTGACAGTGAAGCCATAACTCGCAGCGGCATTCACAAAGCTGCCTTCGATGGACTCGGCGAAGGGTGATGCGCAGGCAGCCAGGAACGAAGTCGATATAATGGAAACCGACATATTTTCCGGTGATTTGTTGTCATTCGAAGCTTCCCCGGCTGTGGGGGTGGCCGTGCCTGTGCCAGCTCCATTCGTGGTGGTGCTTCGTTTGGGTTCAGGCGCAATACCATTGCCCACTTCCGTTCCGCAGTGGCAAAGGAGAAGACCGAGAGCGATGGGTAGGTAGCGCTTCATGAATCGGACCCCTTGGTCTGAGGAAACATTTGAAGGTTCAGCTGCACGACGGCCTTATCCTCGGTCGCCTCGTTCTGTTCGAGCGCCCACTGATGCAGTTCCTTGCGAAAGTTTTTGAGTCGCGCCTTCAATTCGGGCAGTGCGGTTTCCGGGAGCTGAAAGATCAAGGCCCCGAATTCACGCTGGTCCAAGGGTAAATCCTCCAAGGCTTCCATGGCCTGCTCCAGGATGCGGCGATGGAAGGTGCGGACCGCGAGACTCTTCACTTCGTCGCTCGTGATCACGATATCGTCTTTCACTGCAAACTGCCCATCGGGGCGTTTATGAATGAAACCTTTTTTCTTCAGAAAATTCAGCGCCGCGACGATCTCCTTGAGTTCGATGCGGCCATTCAAACGTCTTTGAATCCAATAGGGGTCATCCCGGAATCCATCGAGAAGGGCCATCTCCCGCAGCACAGGATAAATCCAATGACTCAGATACTCGACCGCATCGCTTTCCAGTTCGTATCGTCTTGATGATGGTGTCAGGCGCTTCAGCTTTTCATAATGCTGCGCGCGCTCCTGATCCGTATCCGCCTGGTTCATGGCCACGAGGCAGCGAAAGTACTCGGCAGGGCCGCTGGTCAGACCCAGGGCCTGGATGAACTTTTCCAAAGAGGGGCCGCTGATATTCCTTTGCCCGTCCATGACCAGCTTTAAGACATTCGGAGCACTGAATCCCGCCGCCTGCGAAAACTGGCGAAAGCTATAGCCCCGCTTGCTCTCTTTCCGGAACTGATAATAGTCCGCAAGGAAGAGGCGGTAGTTGGTATAGCCGTAGATGCTGGGGCCCTGGTTCATGCTGAATCCTTCGCTGTTCCTTTGTATTCTCGGCAGAATTGGAATTTTCCATGAGCGGAAAATTTTCATCGTAAGTCCGGGCGCTTGCCTTGATGCGCGTATTCTTGATGGTAAGAGCTTGTTTTTTCTAAGGAAAGGTGCAGGGCCGTATTCCAGTCTCCGCCAGTCCCAAGGGGCTCCCGAAAAGCCTTTCCATGATATCCGCGCTTTGCCGCCTTTTTCGTATTCCAGATCGGATCATTTTCAGAATACGCCGGAATACGGAAATTGGGCTTTTGGCCTTCGGCAATGCTGACTTTCAGCCGTAAAGCCATTATCGCGTCCACGTGAGGAGAACAGCATGATCCGCCCTCTTTTCAAGGTAAGTCTAAGCTTCAGCGTTACTCTTTTTGGTCTGAGCGCCTGCGGGGTTTTCACGCCCAAGGAGAAGAAAGAGAAAACCTATGACCCCTTTTATGTGACCAATGCGCGCCTGGAGGCTCAGCGCATGGCTCTCATTCAGCCGGAACTGCGGCAGGGCATGGCTCTTTATGAAAGCTGTGATGCTTTGGCAGCGGAACTCAATGAATCTGTAAAATTGCGTTGGGTTCAGCAGAGGGCTCAAATCAGTGACAGCGTGGCGTCGATGCTGATTCACATCAATCATGAAGTCAGTCACGAGGGTGTGGCTGCAGGGAGAACGGATGCGGCGATGCCGACGTCAGCGCCTGAGGCCAAGGATAATTCAACAGCCAGTTCTGATACCATGACCAATGTGCAGGAAGCCGGCGTGGATGAAGCGGATCGTTATCGCATCGGTCGCGATCAGATCTATGCCCTCACGTATGGCAAGATTCAGGTCATCAATCGGGCCAGCCTGCAGCTGCAGGGTTCACTCGACGTTTCCGCCTGGTATAGCCCGCAGTTTTTCACCAAGGACGACCGCCTGATCATCGTCGGCCAGGCCGTGCGGGATCCGAATGAGGATCCAGGGGAGCAGCTCGAAACGGGCAAGCCTGTCGCCGCATCAAGCGCGCCGGCGTCCATGCCGTTTCCCGGTTTCCCTTATGGCAATCGCGTGAAAGTTGCCGTTTATAGAACGGCGGCTGGTCAGCTGCCCGTCCTTTTATCTGAATCCAAAATCGACGGACAGTATATCGAAAGTCGCCTCGTGCAGAATCAACTCGTCCTCGTCATCGGCGATCAGGTGAAGATGGAGCAGGTTCCCATCACGATCGAGGATTTTGCGGATGAGGAGTGGTATTCCGATCCCCGCGCTCGCGAATATTTTAAAGGCGCGTGGGTCAACAGCAAGCGCGACGCCAGCATTAAAATTGATGCGGACCAGCTGAATGGCATTCCCTGCCAGAACTATGTGAAACGTAAAATGGCGGACTGGGACACCAGCATCTCGAAGGTTCTGTCCTGGGACACGGCCAATCCCCAAAGCGCTTTCCAAAATCTTGGTGTGATCGGCCAGGGCGGGCAAATCTATATGACGACCGACTCCCTTTATCTTTTGAAAACTCAAGTCCAGTGGTTCGAGGAACGCTGGGGCGGCTGGAGCTGGATGGGCCGAGCCGATGAAAAACTCCTGATTCAGCAGATCGGTTTTGATGGCGCCACAGGTGCGTTAAAGCCATGGGCCGATGGTGAAGTGAAAGGTCGTATCAAGGATCGCTGGGCTCTGCATGGAATGAACGGAGGCGCGCAGCTGGCGATCGCCACGACCACAGGCTGGCTTTGGAATAACGGCGGCGAGAATCCCGCTCAGAATCACCTGACCATTCTGGAGCAGGATCCTGCCAGCCAGCGTCTGAACGTGGTCGGAAGCGTCGAAAACTTTGGAACCAATGAGGATATACGGGCCGTTCGTTACGTTGGAAACATCGCCTATGTCGTCACGTTCCGTCAGACCGATCCGCTCTTTGCCATCGACATTGCTGATCCCCGCGCTCCGAAGATGCTGAGTGGTTTGAAAATTCCTGGCTTCTCGACCTATATGCATCCTTTGGCCTCAGGCCGTCTTCTGGGTGTCGGTTTTGATGCCTTTGCCACGGGACAGGTCCAGGGTGTGCAGGTTTCGCTCTTTGATACCAGTGATCCGACGCTTATGAGTCGCCTGGATGTCAAAACCTATGGTGCGCGTGGTTCAGTCTCGGAGGTCAGCTCCAATCATCACGCCTTCTTCTTTGACAGCGCCAGCGGCCTTATCGGGATTCCCTTGGTCGAACTCTATAGCTATGGCAGTTTGAAGTTCAGTGGCGCACAACTTCTTGGCTTCGACGGCAACACGCTTGTCGATCGCGGTCGCGTCTCGCATCGGGATTTGATTCCCGCCTACTGTCAATCGCAGATGGCTTATGGTGGTCAGTCCCTGGATATCAATCGGCTCTACCGTGTGGACGATCGTTTGATCACGCTCTCCGCTTATGGAATGCGAGCCTATAATCTGGCCGATGCCACAAACGCTCTTGCAACCGTAGCCTTTCCCCTGCCTGCCGGTGAATGCCAGGCCGGCTACCCCATGATGCGCTGATGCCTGCTGAGAAAACCCACTCCGGTGGGTTTTCTCTCTTTTTTTGTCCTCTTCTCCTTGCCTGTCTCGCCCACCAGGATTAGAATTTCGGTTTGCGAATGGAGCGTTCATTCAGGGGAGGCGTTGGCCTATCATGAAGTATTTAAAATTCCTGGGCGTGCTGCTGGCGGCCTGTGTACTCGTAGCCTTGATCATCCTGGGTCTTGCGCATGGAAAATACACGAGCCTTGCGAAAGAACAGCAGCCGGAACCCAAAGATCTGGTTTTACGGGTGGAGCTGCAGGACAATTGGCTCGCCGATGGGGAACGCATTGCCCGGATGCGAGGCTGCAGTGATTGTCACGGCGCTGATTATGGCGGTAAAGCCTTCATTGATGATCCTGGAATGGGCTACTTCGTCGGTCGCAATCTGACCCGCGGCTTGGGTGGTATTGGAGCGGATTATCGCGTCGAGGACTTTGTGCGGGCGATTCGCTATGGGCAGAACAAAAATGGAAACTATCTTCGCTTCATGCCCTCGCTTGAATACGCGCAGATGAGCGATGAGGATCTGGGAAAGCTCATCGTTTATTTGAAATCACTGCCACCCATTGATCGCAATTTCAAGGATCTTTCGCCTGGACCCGTGGCGAAGGTCATGTTCCTGTTTGATAGGATGCCGCTTCTACTTTCCGGCATGCATATTCAAAGCGGGGCGCCTGTCTCCGTCGCTCCGAGTGAACATGCCGATTACGGTCGTTATCTGGCAGCGTCCTGTGTCGGCTGTCACCGACCTGATTATTCGGGTGGTCCCATCGCAGGCGTTCCCCCCAGCTGGCCGCCGGCCCCGGACCTTACGCCGCGCGGTGATTTTGCGAAATGGACCTTCGAGGAATTCAAGAAAGCTCTCACGACGGGCGAAAGACCGGACGGGCGCATCATGAATTCGCAGTTCATGCCATGGACCGCAACAGCGGCCTTCAATGAATTGGAATTGAGAGCCCTTCACAATTACCTGAAAAGCCTTCCATCGCCTGAAATTTAAGGCTTTTGTCGATCCGTCGACACAAAATTATTCTGTGCAAGGCACGGCGAATCCGCTAGAACGGGGGAAACCCCTTGGAGGAGTACCATGCTACGACGGATCTACTGTCTTTCCAGTTTATTCCTGTTCATCAGCTCAAGTCTCTTTGCCAAATCCTACACCATAGGTGGCGCAAGGCCTGCCACGCTTTTGACCCCAAGCCAGGTCAAAGCCGATCAGAAAATTCCTTTGCTGGTCTTTCTGCATGGCTACACCAGCAGCGGAGTGCAGTCGGATTCGTTTTTCGGAATCTCGCGACAGCGGGATAGCCTCAATTTCGCTGTGGCTCTGCCGGATGGCACTCAGAATTCGCGCGGCTACCGTTTCTGGAACGCGACACCGGAATGCTGCGACTTCGAACAAAGCGGAGTGGATGATGCCGGCTATATCGCGGGACTGATCCGCGAAGCCAGTGCCGTGGCGCCCATAGATCCCGAACGCGTTTATCTGATTGGCCATTCCAATGGCGGCTTCATGAGCTATCGCATGGCCTGTGATTATCCAGGTCTGGTGCGCGGCATCATCTCGGTGGCCGGAGCGTTTTATAGCAATCCCGCCCTGTGCAAAAATCCAGGTGATCTGAATGTTCTTCAGATCCATGGAACGGCCGATGACACCGTGCCGGTCGCCAATGGTGAAAGCGGACTTTCGTTCTGGTCGAAGCGTGGCCGCTGCGATGCCGCCGTGGAAAGCAAAGGGGCGCTTGACCTTGTCAGTGCCGGTGGAGCCGAGACGGATGCTGTGGTCTGGGACAATTGCCAGAATGAAACCAAGGTCGGCTACTGGCGCATCAATGGGGGCACTCACGCGCCTTATTTGAACAGCAGCTGGCTTCGCGCGGCGCTTGAATTCGTGAAGTAACCGCCCGGCAAGCATTTCCCGCCCTCCCTCGCCTATGATGGATAAACGTCATCAACGGCAAGGGGAGGCGGGATATGAACCTTCGGCAGATTCTGCAGGGTCTTATTTTCTTCGTAGTGTCCTTTACCAGCGGTACCTGTCTCTGTGCGGTCTATTTTGCTTTGGCTCCGCTGAATGAGGCGGCCGCCATCAAGAGCTGGGTGAATAAGCATCCCGGCAGCTGGTGGGTGGAAGGCGAAGATCGCTTTCTGATCGGCATGGATCATTGGGATCCCCAGAATACTCCGGGCGGCCCCCGCACCGTCGTCATCGAAGCGGCTGCAAAAAGTTCCCTCTATTTCCTGCAGGGATCAGGGTCTTTGCCTGCAGACAGTCGCGAATTGATCCGTGGCGGTCGCACCCGCGTCATTGAAAGTCCGCGTCCCCTGGTTTTGCGCAGTGATCATCATCAGCGTCTCCGTCCTTTAATGCCCAATGTGCAGCTCGTGCAAAAACTGCCCTGGTCATCCAGCCCCTTGAAGAAGATCAATTCGCTCGGCGCGGCGATCGATGCCGAGACCTGGCGCAGCGAAGTGGACGAACTCAGTCGCTTTTCACGTTACACCTATGGATCTGAAATCGAGGCGGCCCGCATGCTGATCAGCAGCCGCTTTCGGGCGCTGGGTCTGGAGGTCGAGGAGCTGAGTTTTGCCACGCCGCGCGGCATGGCGACCAATATCATCGCAAAACTTCCAGGGCGTTCGCGATCGGATGAAATTTATGTCATCGGTGCCCACTACGACAGCACCAGTGAAAAGCCTTTTGAATTGGCTCCGGGTGCCGAGGATAACGCGTCAGGCGCGGCGGGGCTTTTGTCCCTGGCTCGCGTTTTTGTCGATCAACCCCCCGAGGCCACGCTTCTTTTCATCGCATTTTCCGGTGAAGAGCAGGGTCTGCTCGGCAGTCGGGCCTTCCTTAACCCCTGGCTGGCGGATGGACGCGCGGCGCAGATTCACGGCGGCTTTATCATGGACATGATCGGCTATAGCGGGGATGCGGAGCTGGACTGTCTCCTGGAAACATCGGCTGCGACACGCACCCTTCTGAATCAAATCCAGGCGGCGCATGCCGATCCGGAATTGGTGCTGTCTGAAAGCCTTGATTACTGGGGCTCGGATCATGTCCCCTTTTTGGATAACAAGATCCCGACTGTGCTCTTCATAGAGAATGATTATCTGGACTATCCCGCTTATCACCGCAGCGCGGATAGCGCCGATAAAATTCATCCACAGCTTGGGCCGAAGATACTTGGTCTCATCGCGCAGACAATTGGCAGTCTGGCCTATTAGAAAATTTTTAGGGAAGGGGAACAGCAAATTGGTATTTGGAAAAATCCCGGAGCTTGCTGTTAAAATATTAAGGTATAAAAGTTCAAGCATCTCTCCATTCAAGAGCAGATGTCCAGAGAAACTCCGTCAAACTTGGTATAAAAAAAATTTTATACGCATTTCTTTCGTGGCGAACTCGTCAGCAACACGAGATTATGTTGGTCTGGGAAATGTCATCGAACATTTTTCAGAAAGTTATAACAAAAGCTTTTGAGAATGAGAGAGGCAAGTATGTTGAAGAAAGTCGCTATGATCGCCGTTGTTCTTGGTTTGGCTGCTCCTGCTATGGCAACTGAAGAAGCTGCCAAGACCAAAACTGAAGAGCATGCTAAGAAAGACGCGAAAAAAGCCAAGAAAGCAAAAAAAGAAGCTGCTGCTACCCAAGCCGCTGACAAAGCTGCTCCTGCTGCTGAAGCAGCTCCAGCTGAAACAGCTCCTGCTGCAGAAGCTCCTAAAGCTCCCTAATTATTATTGGGGACTTTTGTCAGGCCACCTTTCGGGGCTGGCCTGAAACAAGAGAAGGCCTGTTGGTCAAACAACAGGCCTTCTTCTTTTGTCTGCCGGGACGCTTCACTTCGAAAAATGCGGTAGCGCCATGCGTTCCAGATATTTGCCGACCATATCAACCTCGACGTTGATGATACCGCCGGGCGTCCAGGTCTGGACGTTGGTGCCCTCGATCGTGGCCGGAATCAGGGTCAGCCGCACATGAGAGGCCTGGGCCTCATCCTTCACCTCATTGATCGTCAGACTGATGCCATCCAGGGCGATTGAGCCCTTGGGAATCACATAGCGCGCCAGGTCCTTGCCTAAAGTCACCCAGATATTCCAGCCCCCGGGAAGCTGATCAATCGAACGAACCGTGGCCACGGCATCGACATGTCCGGCCACCATATGACCGCCGAGGCGATCACCGGCCTTGAGAGCGCGTTCCAGATTGACGAGAGAACCATTGCGAAGCTGCCCGAGACTGGTCCTGGCCAGCGTCTCGTGACTCGCATCAAAGGACATCGTGGTTTCCGAACGGCGGGTGACGGTCAGGCAGCAGCCGTTGACCGCAATGCTGTCGCCGAGCTTTTCCGCGTAGACATCCGCCCCGAGTATCGTCAGCGTGAGAACCTTGTAACCGTCCCGTTCCTCGATACTCTGGATGCGTCCCACCTGTTCGACGAGTCCGGTAAACATGGCTCTTCCTTTTCGCAGTTAAGTGGTCGGAGGATTGTTCCCCGGAGTCGGGGTTTCCCGATTGGTCTTGAGGCCGCGCAGTTCGCGCACGAATTCCTCAGGATCCTTGAAATCCTTGTAGATGGAAGCAAAGCGTACATAAGCCACATGATCGGTCTGACGAAGTTTTTTCATCACGAGGTCACCGATCTTGCTGCTTTGAATCACGCGGTCGCCCTCGGAACGCAGCTGGGCTTCAATCGCGGTCACCATGGCTTCGATTTGGTCCATCGAAATCTGCCGCTTGCGACAGGCCATGGTGATTGCGCGGATGATTTTTTCCCGACTGAATTCATCGAAGCTGCCATCCTTCTTTTTCACCTGGAGGATCAGCTCCTCCTCCTTTTCATAGGTGGTGAAACGATGATGGCATTTCAAACACGCACGACGACGCCGGATACTGCGGCCGTCAACGCTTACGCGGCTCTCCAGTACCTTCGTATCCAGGTAATCGCACTTGGGGCACTTCAAAGTTTCAGCCTTTCCATTGGGGATAAAGCGGGAAGCGCTTGCTGAGTTTCACGACTTCAGCGCCGATCGCCTGCAGTTTGGCTTCATCTTTGAAGTTATCGAAGGTTTCGCGCACCCAGCCAGCGATCTGCTGCATTTCAGAAGGACCCATGCCGCGGGATGTCAGCGCCGGGGTTCCCATGCGCACGCCGCTGGTCACGAAGGGGCTTCTGTTTTCGTTCGGCACCGTGTTCTTATTCACTGTGATATGGACCTTGCCGAGGGCGTCTTCCATATTCTTGCCGCTGAGCTCGGTCTTCGAGAAATCAAGCAGCATCAGGTGATTGTCGGTACCGCCGGAAACGAGTTTGAAACCTTTGCTGACAAGGGCGTCGGCAAGGGTTTTGGCGTTGGTGCGAATATTTTTCTGATACTCTTTGAACGAAGGCTTGAGGGCTTCCATGAAGCTGACCGCTTTCGCGGCGATCACATGCTCCAAAGGACCGCCCTGGATGCCGGGGAAAACAGCCTTGTTGAAGTTCAGCGTCTCATCATTCCAAAGGATCAGGCCACCGCGTGGTCCCCGCAGCGTCTTATGCGTTGTGGTCGTCACCACATGCGCATAGGGCACAGGGCTGGGATGTTCGCCCGCGGCGACGAGGCCGGCGATGTGAGCCATATCCACGAAAAGATAGGCGCCCACCGAATCGGCGATCTCACGGAACAGGCCGAAGTCGATCATCCGCGCATAGGCGCTGGCGCCGGCTATGATCATCTTGGGCTTCACTTCCTTGGCCTTGGCCGCGATCATATCGTAATTCAGGCGCTCGGTTTCAGGATCGACGCCGTAAAAGTGCGACTCATAGATACTGCCGGAGAAGTTGACCTTCGAACCGTGAGTCAGGTGACCCCCGTGCGAAAGATCCATGCCGAGGATTTTGTCGCCCGGCTGCAGAAGAGCCAGGAACACAGCTGCGTTCGCCTGCGCACCGGAGTGCGGTTGAACGTTGGCGAAGGAAGCGCCGAAAAGTTTTTTCGCGCGTTCGATGGCCAGCGTTTCAATCTGGTCGACGATTTCGCAGCCACCATAATAGCGTTTGCCGGGCAGGCCTTCCGCGTACTTATTGGTGAGAATGCTGCCCATGGTGGCGATCACCTCGGCGGACGCGAAGTTTTCCGAAGCGATCAGCTCCAGACCTTCTTCCTGACGTTTGAATTCCGCTTCAATGAGACCGTAGATTTCCGGATCGTGGCTTTGCAGTGAAGACCAGGGTTTCATGGGGGCCGTCCTTGTGTGGACCCTCAACGTTCGAGGGCGCGAATTTTATCGAGTCGGGTTTGGTGGCGTTTGCCTTCAAACTCTGATTTGATCCAGATGTGGAGATAGTCAAGGGCTCGGTCGTGATTCAAAACACGTTCGCCGAGGCAAAGGATATTGGCGTCGTTGTGCTGACGCGACATGCGTGCGGTGAATTCATCCCAGACCAGAGCGGCCCGGATGCCAGGAACTTTATTCGCGGCGATCGACATCCCGATGCCTGTTCCGCAAATCAGGATGCCGCGGGGAAGTTGGCCCTGGCTCACTTCTTTCGCGAGAGTCTGGGCATAATCCGGATAGTCGACCGAATCCGCGTCGTTCACGGGAACTCCAAAGTCGACGACTTCGTGCCCGAGAGAACGGAGATACTGGCTCACCTTTTCCTTGAGTACCCGACCTCCATGGTCAGAGGCAATGCCGATGCGTTCGCTCATAGTCTACGCCTTCCGATGCATTTGCTGCGAGAGTACGATGGGAAAGGAGGACGGAATTAAACTTCTTTGGCTTTCTTGATGTAGCCAACAGCGTCTTCGACCGTGCGGATGCTTTCAGCTTCTTCATCAGGGATATCGATGCCGAAAGCTTCTTCCATCGCCATGACCAGCTCAACGATGTCCAGTGAATCCGCGCCCAGGTCTTCGATGAATTTAGCTTTGCTGATGACAGCGGCTTCTTCAACGCCGAGTTGATTCACAACGATTTTCTTCAATTGACTTTCGATGTCGAGCGACATGGGCTATCCTCCAATTTGGCATATACTTGCCTTATGTTCATCTAAGGAACCAGAAAGTCTAGGGGAATGCAAGGGAATAGTTGGCCCATCTGTGAAAGGTGAAACCCATGAAGGAGGTGCCTGACAAGGCCCTCTTGAGGGCCCAGGACTTTCCCGCTATCTTGTGCAGATTGCTTGACTAACCGAACGGGGGACTTTGCTTTGTCACTGTGGACAGCGCCTTTGCTGGTGGTATCGGACATTCACTTGAATCACGCGGAGGATGACCGCAGCCGGCTGCTCCTCAATCTTCTGGAAGGCGCCAGCCGGAGTGAGGTCGAGTACCTCGTGCTGATGGGTGACATCTTTGACTTCTGCCTGGGATCGCATCCCTATTTTCAAAAAAAATTCAGCGCTATTGGCAAGGCGCTGGAAAAGCTTGTGGAATCCGGTACCCAGGTCATCTACCTCGAAGGCAATCACGAGTTCAAACTGGCATCTCTGCCCTGGAAGGGCGTTCAGGTGATTTCCGAAGGGACGCATACAATTCGTTTGAAAAGCGGCCACACAGTCCAAATGGCTCATGGTGACCTGATTTATTCACACAATATGTACCGAGCCTTTCGTCAGCTGGTGAAATCACCAGTTGTGACTGGCATTGCGCGGCTTTTGCCAGGGGCCTGGATGGATAGGCTGGCGACGAAAAGTTCCGAGGTGTCGCGGGCCCAGGATCAGTATCGAGAGATCGAACATGAGAAGATCCTGGGTGCGGTGGATGCCTGGCTGGAAGCCGGGTCAGGCGACTTCGGCATCTTCGGGCATTTTCATGTGCCTTATGCCGAACCGCGTCGCGATCAGCGCAAAGGTGGACTCTTCAGCGTCGAAAGCTGGGATCGTCCCAATGTTTTGGCGTTCAGGGACGGCGCTTTCTATCGTTATTATTTTAACGCCGAAGGGGACAAGGCCTGGCAGCCTGCGGAACCTTTGGTCCGCAAGCTTTTGCCAGGAAAATAAGGGTTGAGATCGCTACATGGCGGAGGGATAGGTTTCGGCCATATCACCATCATGCAGGGGTTTCAGATGCAAAGGATGCAGGGCGTGCGTTTGATCAAGGTAAATCAAAGCATCATAACGCCTGGGTAGGATGGTCGGCACATAGTTGCCGCGATGCTCGCCCTCCGGATGATACACCACGCCGATGGCGCGATGTCCCCGATCCTCCAGCATTTCATCACTGGCAAAATGCGGCGCGAAAATCAGCAGTTTGTTATCCGGGCCGACCCGGTGCAGGACTTCCTCCCAGCTGCCTTCACGGACCTGGGGACAGGGCATGACCTGCATCGGCGCTTCCCAGCGGCGCGAGGCGATGACCGATCCCTGGTAACCGGAAAAACCGACCAGCACCACGTTCTCTTCCCCATAGCGTTCGCGCACCAGCTGGCCGACATTCATTTCTCCGCTTTCCAGCATGTCGGTGAAGCGCGCATCGCCGATGTGCGTGTTATGCTCCCAGACGATGCCCTTGGCTACGTTGCCGTGATGCTCGTGGTGCTTCATGAGCTCATCGAGCGTTTCCACCATATGGAAATCCCGAATATTCCAGGACATGGGGCCGCCGCGCACCATGCTGCGATAATAAGCCTCGGCATTCTTCAAAACCCTTGCGTTCTGCTCGGCCTGCAGATGGGCTTCCGCATGTCGATCGAAGATCATCTTCCGCGTCTTCAGATGCTCCAAGAGTCCATGCACATGCTTTTCACAGGTCGCCTCCTTAAAGTAGGTGGCGCGCGCGTATTCATGGGCATTGCCCTGATAGCCGTTGAAGCAGTGAAAGACCTGCTCGACCATGCCCAAGGACTCCGGATCATACTTTTTGAGCTGCTGCGTAAGGGTCGACAGCGACTCCCAAAGACTATAAACATCAAGGCCGTAGAAGCCGACCTTGGAGCGTTCGGGCTGCTGATCATTATGGAGCTTCAGCCATTCGACAAGGTCGATCATCTCTTCATTCGCCCACATCCAGGTCGGCCAGCGGCGAAAGTTGGAAAGAACGCGGCGTGCGGATTGGGTCGCATCCAAACGGCCTTTCACATATTGGTTGATGATAAAGCAATCCGGCCAGTCCCCTTCCACGGCGATAAAGGAAAACTTCTTTTCCTCGACCAGCCTGCGGGTGATGGCCGTTCGCCATTGATAGTATTCGGACGTGCCATGCGACGCTTCGCCCAGCAGCACGATTTTGGCTTGACCGATGCGTTCATGCAGAGGAGCCAGATCCTGTTCTTTTTTTATGGGCATGCAAAGGGCCTGCAGCTGTGAAAGCAGATCCTTGGATACAATGGGTTCGGTTTCCATGGTATTTCCCCTTCCCAAATTTTAAAGAGAAATGCTGACAGGCTCCGCGACCGATGACATGGCTGTTTCGAGGCTGTGTTCCTTGTATTTATGGTCATCAATGGTAATGGTGGTAAGGACGCGGGCATGGTCCCGCACGATCATCTGGTGGCATCTTTGAATCACCGGCATGATCGTATCCCAATCCCCCTGGATGCTGGTTCCTATGGGCCCGACCTCGTAATCGAGTCCGATCTTATCGAGGTAGGCGGTGATTCTGTTGATGTCTTCACTGATGTGTTCGCTATCCATGGGATTGACGCTGAATTGTACAATCATTTCCATAGCTCCTATCACTGCGTGTCTCAATTTGGTGGCTCATCGAATCTTTTTGCCTACGTAAATTAAAGACACTGCTGCTTAAAAAGAGAATCCATGGAAAGGAAAGCAAAAATCCGGCCGCTGCGAAACAGGGGGGATTTACGCAGGAAAAAGGCCCGGGTTTTTCAGCCCGGACCTTATGCATTCAGCAGGCGCGCGATTTCAGACGCAGACCGAGGATCTGCCACTGGGCTGTGGATTCCTGCTCGCGTGGGCCCGTGACGCGGATCGCGCCGTTCACGGTCAGACTGCGATCAGCACCGCAGGGTTTCCATGCATCACCTGATACAGCGCCTTCAAAGGTATTGGTCCAGACGCCGTAGTAATCGCCGCTCAAAGTTTTCGAGAAGCTGCCGGTCGTGCCCTGGCCGGAAAAGAACCAGTTTACCGAGACGTTGGCGGTGTGCTTCTCGGGAAGATCAGCCTCGACGTAAAACGCGACGGAATCAACGGCGAGCGAACGACTGCCGTCTTTGAAGTTGATGATGGCCGAACAGTTGCGACGGCTTTCGCCCAAGGACTTGCCAGGGCCGGTTTTGGCAGTCTGGGCATCGGCGAACTTCAGCCACAGAATATCGTTCTGCACAAGGTAACCCGTGCCTTTGCCGCCCGCGCAGCCGCTTCCATTGAAGGTCACCGATTCAATGCCAAAGCGGGTGCGGCCGACGTCCAGGGGATCGGTGACATCCAATTCGATATCATTGGCTTGAGCGAAAGAAGCATAACTCAGGAATATGGCCAGAGCGGTTAAAGTTTTCATAAAGCAATCTCCAAGCTGTGGTTTGATCCTGAGTGAAATCTAAGGGAAGTGTTCGGTCAACACCAGCGGGAGATGGTCAAAGTGTTCTGTGAAGGCGAGGCTGACAGAGCAAGGTTCAGCTATGCGCCTGCAGGGTAAAATAGAAACTGGAACCCTGCCCGGGAAGGGAATCCACCCAGATGCGCCCGTGGTGACTCTCGACCAGCTTTTTTACGATGGCAAGACCGGCTCCGGTGCCACCACCGTATTCATTCTGGGTGTGGAGACGGCGGAAAATTTTAAAGACGCTTTCATGAAACTGAGGATCAATGCCGATGCCGTTGTCCTGAACCACGAAGACCGGCACAGCATCACGGCTTTCCTCGGGATTCAGGCAGCGGATGCTGATTTCCTTGGCGGCGCTTTCATTATATTTGATGCCGTTGCAGATCAGGTTATAGAAGATCTCGCCGACCCGGACAGGGCTGCAGGTGATCCGCGGCAGGGTCTTGGGCATGGAGATGGCGACCTTTTGCTCGTCGATCAGGCTGCGCAAGCGAAAGAGAACGCCTTCCAGAACTTCATTCAGATCGGAATCCATCGTGCCCATATGATAGCGGCCGAGCCTCGCGTATTGAAAGAGCGAGGTGGTCAGGCCATCCATATGCTGGCTGAGATGCATGATGGACTGAAGGCGTTTCTGGGTTTTATCGCTCAGGCTTTTGCCTTCATCCTGCAGAATAAAGTTCGCATAGCTGCGAATGCCGCGCAAAGGCTCGCGCAGGTCGTGGGAAATGATCTGGGCGAACTCATCGAGTTCGTTGTTGCTCAGCCGCAGATCGGCATTCACCTTGGACAGCTGCTTAAGAAGGATAAGATTGCGAAGTTCCAGAGCCGCCTCGACCGTTGCCGCTTCGAAAGGCAGGCACTGGCCGCGGACATGCTCGCGCCAGAGCTCAAACGATTTGCGCGGGGTCAATTCCTCATGAGGATCGAGGGATTTTTTGGGATTTCCGGCCCAATGAACTGTTTGAATGATTTCCGGGCGGAACCAGATGATATAGGAGTCAAAGGTATCGGTCAGTTGAATGGCCAGCATCCCGGCGGCCTGATTTTTCTCGGCGTCCCAGCCCGGAAGGCTTTCAGCCAACTTGGGCGTGGAAAAAACATCGCGCTGAATCCACTGGCGAAGCTTCTTGACCAGATCAAAAATAACATCGCGTCCCGGCACCTGTCCGATCGTGGTCAGCTTATTCTGGAGGATAAGGGCCGCGCCTGTGCTTTGAGCCAGACTCAGAATGGAATCGGCTGTGCCTTCAAAGGCGGCATGCATGTTGTCCGAGTCGCGTATGCCCTTTTCAATGAAGGTGACCTTGTCCCGCAGCTCCTGACGCAAAAGGATATCATCGCGCGATTCGAGTGCGGTCAGGTGATAGGAAAAGATCTGCCCCAAGAGTTCACAGGCCGAACGCACGCCATAGGATACGAAGCGTGGCTCGGGATGGTGGCAGCAGATCAGTCCCCATAGGCGATCCTCTTTCATCACGGAAATCGACATCGAGGACTGCACGGGCATGTTGCGCAGATACTGGCAATGAATGGGCGAGACGCTGCGCAGGGTCGAAAAACTCAAGTCCAAAGTCCGGCCCGTGCGGGGATTGGCGGCCGGCAGGATGCGCGCCGGCGCATAGTTCGCATCCACGATCAGGCGAACCCAGTTCAAAGTATAGAGTCGTCGCGCCTGCTCGGGAATGTCACCGGCCGGAAACCTTTGGTGCAGATAGCTGTCCATCGACGCCGCGCGACTTTCAGCAATCACATTGCCATTCCATTCCGCATCGAATTTATAAAGATCCACGCGATCATAGCCCGAAAGACGTCGAACCTGAGCGACGATGGCCGCGCAGGCCTCATCAATGCTCCGGGTATTCTGCAGGCTGTAAATGGATTCGTGGACGTTATGGTAATAGGACGCGAAGTCGATGAGCTGCGCATCGGCTTTCGGTTCCAGCTCCAGAATCACAAGGCCATCGGCTTGATGCAGGATGCCATCGAAATAGTTGGGGCCGGCCCGGGTGTGGAAGGTGAGGCCAATGGGGTTTTTCTTGCGCAAATCATCGGACTGCAAGGCGGATCGCAGAAGGCCGTATGATTCGGCTGGCATCAGCGCTTCAATGCAGCTGCCCAGAAGTTCTTCCGGGCTTCGCTCCAGATGCTGCTCGCAGTTCTCAGAGACCTGCAGGATGGCTCCATTGCTGGGGTCAATGGACAGAAAAACGCCATGGGGCTGTATGGCCCCTGGAATATGGATGGGTTCCCTGCTGCAGCTGTCACGATCTATTGTGTTCACGATGGCCTTCTTTGCTGCTCGGTATACGTGGTCAACGTATGGAGCAGGAGGCTCTTATCGATAGGCTTGGTCAAGTGGGCTGTACAGCCTGCGGCCAAAGATTTTTGCATCTCTTC